>NZ_JAMKBZ010000014.1:0-132751 GCF_053772255.1 Rhodopseudomonas parapalustris
TTGTTCACGGACGACTAGTTATCCTTCAGAAACGCGATCAGCGCCGCATTCACTTCGGCCGGCTTCTCCTGCTGGATCCAGTGGCCGGCGCCGTCGATGATCAGCTTCTGCTTCAGATTGGGCAGCACCCGCTCGATCGCAGCGAGATGCTTGCCGCTCATCTTGTCTGAGATCACCGGATCGTTGCCGCCGGCAATGAACGCTGACGGCTGTCGGATCTGGGCGCCCTGCCAAGGGGAGGTCAGCTCCCAGTTTCGGTCGATATTGCGATACCAGTTGAGGCCGCCGCGGAAGCCGCTCTCTTTGTACCGTTCGATGAAGAAGGCGAGTTCGGCCTCGCTCAGCCATCCCGGCAACGGCAGCGTGGCGGCCGAGCGGCCGATGAAGCCGCGACCTTCGGGAACGAACAGCGACCGCGCCGGATCGGCGAAGCCGCCGCAGAGCATGCCGCGCATCGTCGCGGCGACGTCGCGCTCGAATTCGGTCTCAGCGACCCCGGGCTTCTGGAAATACTGCCAGTAGAAGTTGGTGATGCCCGCGGCGCGCAGCAGTTCCAGTGGCCGGCCCTTGCCGCGCCATGGCGGCGGCACGCTGAGGCCCGCCACCGCGGCGAACAGGTCCGGCCTGAACAGCGCGGCGTGCCAGGCCACCGGCGCGCCCCAATCGTGACCGATGATCGCGGCGCGGGTTTCGCCGAGCTCGCCCACCAAACCCACCATGTCGCCGACCAGATCGAAGATGCTGTAGGCCTCGACCGGTTGCGGAGCCGAGGAACGGCCGAACCCGCGCATATCCGGCGCCACCACCCGATAGCCGGCATCCGCCAGGGCGGCGATCTGATGCCGCCAGGAGTACGACAACTCCGGCCAGCCGTGGCACAGGATCACCAGCGGACCTTCACCCTGTTCACGCAGGAACAACTCGATGCCATTGACGGTGATCGTGCGAGTGGAAGCCATGATGTGTCCGCCCTGTTTGATTTTTTGAGTTGATCTGGAAGCGAGCTTGCGCCCACGGTAGGATTGATCGTCCGTACCTACAATCGAAAACGGCCGTGTCGGTTGCCTGGCCGACGCGGCCGCAAAGCTACTTGGAAATCCGATCGATGGCCGTCCCGACTTCGCTGCTTCCTCCGCGCTCGTCGCTCTGGCGCGGCCTGTTGGCGGGCTTGATCGCCGTCGCGCTCGGGGCAGGCCCGGTGACTGCTGCCAATCAGAGCGTCCAGGGCGCCAAGAAGGACGACGGCGGCTACGAGACCCAGGCGCCGACCGCGATCCTGATCGATGCCGAAAGCGGCAGCGTGCTGTTCGAGAAGAACGCCGACGAATTGCGCGCACCCTCCAGCATGATGAAGCTGATGACGGTGGAGGTGGTGTTCCACCTGCTCCAGACCGGCGAGCTGCAGCCGACTCAGGAGTACCGCGTGAGCGAGAACTCCTGGCGCTACGGCGGCGCTCCGGCCGGCAACTCGACGATGTTCGCCGAGATCCACAGCAGCATCTCGGTCGACAATCTGCTGCGCGGGGCGGTGATTCAGAGCGGCAACGATTCCTGTATGGTGCTGGCCGAGGGCATCGCCGGCAGCGAGGCTGCGTTCGTCGAGCTGATGACCAAGCGCGCCAGGCAGATCGGCCTGACGCAGTCGACCTTCGGCAATTCCACCGGGCTACCCAATCCCGACAACAAGATGAGCGTGCGCGAGCTGGCCAAGCTCGCCCGCCACATCATCCTGACCTATCCGGAATTCTATCCGCTGTTCGGTGAGAAGGAATTCACCTGGAATAAAATCCGGCAGACCAACCGCAACCCGCTGCTGAATTCGCTGGCCGGCGCCGATGGCTTCAAAACCGGCTACACCAAAGAAGGTGGTTACGGCATGGTCGGCTCTGCGGTGCAGAACGGGATGCGGCTGATCGTGGTGGTGAACGGGCTCGAGGATGCCGACGACCGCGCCAGCGAGACCAAGAAGTTGCTGGAATGGGGCTTCCGCAATTTCGAGTCGCGGGCGTTGTTCGCCGATGGCGCTACCGTCGGCTATGCCCGGGTGTTCGGCGGCCAGACTCGCTACGTGCCCCTGACCCCGGCCACCCCAGTGCGGGTGATGGTGCGCAAGAACGGCAGCGACAAGCTGCTCGCACGGATCGTGTATCAGGGGCCGGTGCCTGCGCCGGTCGAGGTCGGCCAGCGCATCGGTCTGGTGCGGGTGTGGCGCGGCCCCAATGTCGCCGTGGAGGTGCCGTTGAAGTCGGCCGAGGCTGATCCGGTCGGTTCGACCATGCGGCGCGCGGTCGACGGCGCCAGCGAGCTGATGATCGGGGTGCTGCGTGCCGGCCTGGCAAAGCTCTGAACATGGTTGAAAAGAAGCCGATAAAGTCTTCGATGCGCGGTCGCTTCATCACCTTCGAGGGCGGCGAGGGCGCCGGCAAATCGACCCAGATCCGGCTGCTGGCGAAGCGGCTGGAGAAGGCGCGGCTACGCGCGCTGGTGACCCGCGAACCTGGCGGCTCGCCCGGCGCAGAGGCGATCCGCAGCGCGCTTCTCGCCGGCATCGGCAAGCTGATCGGCGGCGCCGACGCCGAGGCGCTGTTGTTTGCAGCCGCGCGCGACGATCACGTTCGTACCCTGATCGAACCGGCGCTGGCACGCGGCGAATGGGTGCTGTGCGACCGGTTCTACGATTCCACCCGCGCCTATCAGGGCAAGCTCGGTGCGGTCAGCCTCGAGCTGCTCGACGCACTGCAGCAGGTGACGATCGGCGACATGAAGCCCGACCTCACCGTGATCCTCGATATTCCGGTCGAGATCGGGCTGGCGCGCGCCGCGGTTCGCCGCGGCAGCGACACACCGGACCGGTTCGAGTCCGAGGCGATCGATTTCCATCGCAGCCTGCGCGAGGTGTTTCGCCAGATCGCCGCGGACGAGCCCGAGCGCTGCATACTGATCGATGCCAATGCGGAGCCGGAGGAGGTCGCCGACCGGGTCTGGCAGGCGGTGCGCTTGCGCCTGCTCGAACCCGCTCGCGTCGGAGCGAAATCGGCATGAGCGCGCGCAAGACCGCTGTTAAGGCTCAGCCGCAGGAGTCCGCCATCCGCCATCCGCGCGAGACCACGGCGCTGTTCGGCCATCATTCCGCCGAGCAGGCGCTCCTCGATGCCTATCGCGGCGGCCGGATCGCGCACGCGTGGCTGATCGGCGGCGCGCAGGGCATCGGCAAGGCGACGCTGGCCTACCGCATGGCGCGGTTCGTTCTGGCGCATCGCGAGCCGCAGTCGGAGGCGGTGCAGGGCGCCGCCTCGCTGGCGGTCGATCCCGACCATCCGGTGGCACGCCACATCGCCGCCGAGGCGCACGGCGGCCTGCTGACGCTGGAGCGTTCGGCGAACGAGAAGGGCGTGCTGCGCAACGTCATCACCGTCGACGAGTCGCGCGAGACGATTTCGTTCTTCGGGGCCACCGCCGCGGTCGAAGGTTGGCGGGTGTGCATCGTCGACACCGTCGACGACCTCAACGCCAACTCGGCCAACGCGCTGCTCAAGGTGATCGAGGAGCCGCCGCAGCGTTCGCTGTTTTTGCTGCTGTCGAATGCGCCGGCGCGGGTGCTGCCGACCATTCAGTCGCGCTGCCGCAAACTGATGCTGCGCCCCTTGGCGACGGCCGACGTGATCGCCGCAGCGGTCGATGCGACCGATATGGACCCCAATGATCCCCAACTCGCCGAGGCAGCCGCGGCCTCCGAGGGCAGCGTCGCGCGCGCGCTGATGCTGATGGGCGGCGGCGCGCTCAGCCTGCAGCAAACCACGACCGCGCTGCTCGACAGCCTGCCCAACGTCGATCCGCGGGCGCTGCATGCGCTCGGCGATGCGATCGGCGGCACAGACCGGGCGACCCTGGCTGCGTTCATCGACGGCATCGACCGCTGGGTCGCGGCGCGGCTGCGCACGCCTGATCCCAACGCGGAACTGCCGCGCCTTGCACGGCTGGCGGAGGTATGGGAAAAGATCGGCCGCGCCGCACGCGACACCGAAGCCTACAATCTCGAGCGGAAACCGCTGGTATTTTCGGTGTTCGGGCTTCTCGCGGAGGCGGTGCGCTGACGCCGATCCGGCGATCGATCGCCCGGCATGGTCAGCGCCGCCGCGCTCAACCGATCCAGATTTGAAAGGCGTCCGCGCAGATGGCGCAGCGAAATTCTTTCTACATCACCACCGCGATCGCGTACCCGAACGGCGCGCCGCATATCGGCCACGCCTATGAGGCGATCGCGACCGACGCGCTGGCGCGTTTTCAGCGGCTCGACGGCAAGGACGTGTTCTTCCTGACCGGCACCGACGAGCACGGCCTGAAGATGATCCAGACCGCGCAGAAGGAGGGCTTGACGCCGCACGCGCTCGCCACCCGCAATGCCGGCCGCTTCCGCGAAATGGACGACCGCCTCGGCGTCTCCTACGACCGCTTCATCCGCACCTCCGAAGAGCAGCATCACGCTTCCGTCCAGGAGATCTGGAAGCGGATGCAGGCCAACGGCGACATCTATCTCGACAGCTATTCCGGCTGGTACTCGGTTCGCGACGAAGCCTATTACGCCGAGGACGAAACCGTCGTCGGCGAGGACGGCGTCCGCCGCGGCCCGCAGGGCACGCCGGTCGAATGGGTCGAGGAGAAGAGCTACTTCTTCAAGCTGTCGGCCTATCAGGACAAGCTCCTCAAGCTCTACGAGGAGCAACCCGATTTCATCGGCCCGGACTCGCGCCGCAACGAGGTGGTCAGCTTCGTCAAAAGCGGGCTGAAGGATCTGTCGGTGTCGCGCACCACGTTCGACTGGGGCGTCAAGGTGCCGGGCGATCCGGAGCATGTGATGTACGTTTGGGTCGACGCCCTGACCAACTACATCACCGGCGTCGGCTTCCCCGACGAGGCCGACGCCAATTGGCACTATTGGCCGGCCGACGTCCACGTCATCGGCAAGGACATCATCCGCTTCCATGCGGTGTACTGGCCGGCGTTCCTGATGTCGGCGGGCGTTCCAATCCAGAAGCGCGTCTACGCCCACGGCTTCTTGTTCAACAAGGGCGAGAAGATGTCGAAGTCGGTCGGCAACATCGTCGATCCGTTCAATCTCGCCGACCAATACGGCGTCGATCAGGTGCGGTACTTCTTTCTGCGCGAAGTGCCGTTCGGCTCCGACGGCAGCTACAATCACGAGGCGATCGTCAACCGTATCAATGCCGACCTCGCCAACGATCTCGGCAATCTGGCGCAGCGGTCGCTGACCATGGTGGCCAAGCAGTGCGAGGGCAAAGTGCCGGAGCACGGCGCGTTCAGCGAAGCCGATAATGCGATCCTGGCGATGGCCGATGGCATGATTGCGCAGGCGCGGACCGCAATGGCGACGCAGCAGATCCATCAGGCGCTGAATACGGTGTGGGCGGTGGTGGCGGAAGCCAATCGTTACTTCGCCGGCGAAGCGCCATGGGCGCTCGCCAAGACCGATCCGGCGCGGCAGAAGACGGTGCTGTACGTCACCGCCGAGGTGCTGCGGCAAATCGCAATCCTGGCGCAGCCGGCGATCCCGACCGCGGCGGGCAAACTGCTCGACATCCTCGGCGTCGCGGAAGGTTCACGCGACTTCGCGGCGCTGGCGACGCGGATCGTGCCGGGCACGCCGCTGCCTGCGCCTGCCCCGATCTTCCCGCGCTATGTCGAGCCGGCGACCGCATGATGCTGGTCGACAGTCACTGCCATCTCGACTTCCCCGACTTTGCCGACGACCTCGCCGGCATCGTCTCTCGCGCCGAGAGCGCCGGGGTGGGGCGAATGGTGACGATCTCGACGCGGGTGCGGAAGCTGCCGGACCTGCTCGGGCTCGCCGAGCGGTTTCCCAACGTGTATTGCTCGGTCGGCACCCATCCGCACCAGGCCGACGAGGAAGACGGCATCACCACGGAGGAACTGGTGAAGCTGGCGCAGCACCCGAAGGTGGTGGCGTTCGGCGAGGCCGGGCTCGATTACTTCTACGAGATGGGCTCGCGCGAGGCGCAGGAGCGCGGCTTTCGCGCCCACATCGCGGCCGCGCGCGAAACCGGCCTGCCGCTGGTGATCCACACCCGCGAGGCGGACGTGGATTGCGGCAAGATTCTCGAAGACGAGATGGGGAAGGGAGCTTTTCGCGCGGTGCTGCATTGCTACACCGGCGGACGCGATCTTGCGATGCAGGCCATCGATCTTGGGCTGATGATCTCCTTCACCGGCATTCTCACCTTCAAGAAGTCGCAGGCGTTGCGCGATCTCGCCGCCGAGCTGCCGGGCGACCGCGTCATGGTCGAGACCGACTCGCCGTATCTGGCGCCCGGCAAATATCGCGGCAAGCGCAACGAGCCGTCTTACGTGGTTGAAACCGCCAAGGTGCTGGCTGACGTCCGTGGCGTGTCGCTCGACGAGATCGCCCGCCAGACGACCGAGAACTTCTTCCGCCTGTTCGGCAAGGTGCCGGCGCCCGCCGCCGCATGACGCCTTTGATATCCGGGGTCGCCGCATGACGCTGACGCTCACCATCCTCGGCTCGGGTTCCTCCGCCGGCGTGCCGCGCCCGGCACTCGGCTGGGGTGCCGCTGATCCGTCCAATCCGAAGAACCGGCGCCGTCGCTGCTCGCTGCTGGCCGAGCGCGTCACGCCGGACGGCATCACCCGGGTGCTGATCGACACCTCGCCGGATTTGCGCGAGCAACTGATCAGCGCCGACGTCGATCATCTCGATGCGGTGTTCCTCACCCACGAGCACGCCGACCAGACCCATGGCATCGACGATCTGCGCTCGGTGGTGATGGCGATGAAGCGACGCATCCCGGTCTATCTCAACAAGTCGACCGGCGAACACGTCCTGTACCGCTTCGCCTACTGTTTTGAACAGGCGCCCGGCAGCTCGTATCCGGCAATCCTGGAGTCGCGCAGCATCGAGGCCGGCGAAAGCAAGACCATCGCCGGCGCCGGGGGCGACATGACGCTGACCGCGTTCCTGCTACAGCACGGCGACATCCCGGCGCTCGGCTATCGCATCGCCGGCGCGGCCTATACGCCCGACGTCCACGACATTCCGGAAGCGAGCTTCGCCGCCCTCGAAGGCCTCGACCTCTGGATCATCGACGGCCTGCGCTACAAGCATCACGCCAGCCACTTCAACATCGAGACCGCCCTGAAGTGGATCGCCCGCTTCAAACCGAAGCGCGCTGTGATCACCAACATGCACGCGGATATCGACTACGAGACGTTGCGCAAGGAATTGCCGGACGGCGTTGTGCCGGGGTTCGACGGGATGCGGCTGGATATCGCCGGCTGATGCTTCGCTCGCGCGAATAAGTTGAGCCCATCATTCCGGGCTAACCTAACAGCGCGCCCAGAGCGGCTCGTTCGACGTGTCGCTTAGTTCCGCCCGGTATCGTGAATTAGACATCCGAACTCGCGAGACGTTCCGATTATTTCGCGCAGATGCGGATGAGCGATGCGCCGGACGCAGACCGTTCCGGACGTTGGTCGTTCTCTCTTTTTCAACCGGTCTTCGGCCTAAGTGGGCCTTCGGACAACGGAGGACGGGCGGTGCGCGACCTGTGGTTCTACGACTGGATGGCTCGGCGGGTACGGCTGAGTTATCGCCTGAAGATCATGACCGTCGCCTTCATCGGCACTCATATGCCCCTGATTGCGGTGGCGATCTACATTGCGGCGGCCCATACGGCGGACTGGTCCGACTTCGTCTCGACCCTGCTGACGACGCTGGTGGCGACGCTCGCCGGAACCGCGTTGACGCTGTTCGTGCTCGATCAATTGCTGCGGCCGGTGCTGCTGACTGCGCGGACGCTGGAGATCTATCGGAACGCCCGCGAGGTGAGGGCGCTGCCACGGCACTACACCGATGAAGCCGGCTTGCTGATGGCGTGCGCGACCGACACCATCGAACATCTGGAACAGACCCTCGACCAGATCGAGCATCGCGACGACGGTACCGGCCTGCCGAACAGCAAACAACTGCTGGTGATGATGACCGCTTTCGTCGTTGACCGCGCGCCGTTCGCCCTGGCAATCGTGCGGTTCACGGACTATCAGCGGGTGAAGACCGCCTATGGCAAAGACGAAGCCGAGCTGGCGATGTCGCTGCTGGCGCGCCGGCTGTCGTCGCGTGTCGCCGAAGGCAAGGTTCTGGCGCGACCGGGACGCGCCGAACTGGCGATCCTCGGTCCAACCGACGAAAATCCGATCGCACACGCTGCGCTCGCGGGGCGGATCCGCGACGTGCTGGAATCTGCTGCCGGCGAACTGGCGATCGGTTCCGTCGTCTTGGAGCCGGAACTGCAAACCGGCCTCGCGTTCTATCCAGCGGACGGCGAGAGCGCCGAGGCTCTGCTCGACGCCGCGTCCGCCGCGGCGCTGCGGAGCAGCCCGGCAGCACCGCTGGTGCTGCATTCTGACGCCGACCGCCGCGCGGCGCAGTCGCGCTTCGAGCTCGAACAGGATCTACGCCGCGCGGTGACGGACGATCAGTTCTCCCTGTACTACCAACCGGTCGTCGATCTGGCCGCCGAACGCATCGTCGGCGCCGAAGCGCTGCTGCGCTGGCGGCATCCGGAGCGCGGCATGGTGTCGCCGACGGAATTCATTCCGATTGCCGAAGCGACCGGCCTGATCCAGCCGATCGGGCTGTGGGTGCTGAACCAGGCCTGCCGGCAGATCCGCAACTGGTCAGGCAGCTCGCTCGGCGACATCAGAGTCGCGGTCAACCTGTCAGCGCGACAATTCCTCGATCGAGACCTGCTGCGCCATGTGCGTGGTGCGCTCGACAGCGCCGGGGTCACGCCGGACCGGTTGGAGATCGAGCTGACCGAGACCGCGGCGATGGCCGACCACGCCCACACCCGACGGATGTTCGCCGCGCTGCGCGATCTCGGCGTCGGCATCGCGATCGACGATTTCGGCGCCGGCTATGCCAGCATGAGCTACTTGCGCAAGCTGCCGTTCAACAAGCTGAAGATCGACCGCGAGTTCGTCAGCCACGTCGACACCTCGTCGGAAAGCCAGGCGATCTGCGACGCGCTGATCGCGCTGTCGCGCGGGCTCGGCCTCGACGTGCTCGCCGAAGGCGTCGAGCGCGAGGAGGAAGTGCAGCATCTCTATGCACGCGGCTGCACCGTCTTCCAGGGCTACCTGTTCGCCCACCCGGTCCCGGCCGAAGAGATCGAACGCACCATCGGCGTTGCCCAGCTCAGAATGCTGCATCGGAAGATGGCGCCACGCGAGCGAGCCCCGACACTCCGCAAGCGCGACGCGAGCTGAGCGCGCGAGAGGCGGCTACGGCATGCCAGCGCATCCTCGCCTCATTCTAAAGCGCTCGCGCAAGCAAGCGAACCCGGAATGTGAGGCGAGTTCGGTCCAGTCGTTGCTAACAATTTCGGGATTCCGGGCTCGCGCTGCGCGCGCCCCGGAATGACTCGGTTGGTGAAAGCCAACTTCACCTCGCGCGATGCGCACTACGTCGCAACGCTATCGAAGTGATTACTCCAAAATCGCCTTCGCCGACTTCACCTGATCGCGCAGCATGAATTTCTGAATCTTGCCGGTCGAAGTTTTGGGGATCGACGAGAACACGATGCTCTTCGGGGTCTTGAAGCCGGGGAGGTGTTCGCGGCAATAGGCGATGATCTCGGCTTCGGTGGCGCTGGCGCCGTCCTTCAGTTCGACGAAGGCGCAAGGCACCTCGCCCCATTTTGGATCAGGCTTGGCGACCACCGCGGCGAACAGGATCGCCGGGTGCTTGTACAGCACGTCCTCGACCTCGACCGACGAGACGTTCTCGCCGCCCGAGATGATGATGTCCTTGGAGCGGTCCTTGATGATCACGTAGCCGTCGGCATCGAGCACGCCGAGATCGCCGGTGTGAAACCAGCCGCCGGCGAGCGCTTCCTTGGTGGCCTTCTCGTTCTTCAGGTAGCCCTTCATGACGATGTTGCCGCGGAACATGACCTCGCCGATGGTCTCGCCGTCGCGCGGCACTTCCTGCATCGTCTCGGGATCGAGCACGGTGACGGCTTCCTGCATCGGGTAGGGCACGCCCTGGCGCCGCTTCAGCTTGGCGCGCTCGGCGACCGGCAAATCGTCCCAGCCGGGCTGCTCGGCGCAGACCGAGGCCGGGCCGTAGACTTCGGTCAGGCCGTAGACGTGGGTCAGCTTGATGCCGATGGTCTCGGCGCCGGCCAGCACCGCCATCGGCGGCGCGGCGCCGGCGATCAGGCCGACGACCGGTTTGGCCGCAGCACCCTTCGGCGCTTCCGGTGCGTTGATCAGCGCGTTGTAGACGATCGGCGCGCCGCACATGTGGGTGACGCGGTGCTTCGGGATCAGCTCGAAAATCTTGGCCGGATCGACCTTGCGCAGGCAGACGTTGATGCCGGCCGCGGCTGCGAGCGTCCACGGGAAGCACCAGCCGTTGCAGTGGAACATCGGCAGCGTCCACAGATACACCGGATGCTGGCCGAGATTGCCGGCCAGGATGTTGCTGACGGCGTTGAGATACGCGCCGCGATGATGCGTCACCACGCCTTTGGGATTGCCTGTAGTGCCGGAGGTGTAGCCGAGCGAGATCGCGTCCCACTCGTCCTCGGGGCGATGGCCCGCAAAGGTCGGATCGCCGGACGCGACGGCGTACTCGTATTCGAGTTCGCCGATGCGGTGGCTGCCGGGATACATCTTGTCGTCGACGTCGATCACCAGCGGCTTCGGCTTGGTCATCAAGGTCAACGCCTCGGCGACGACGCCGGCAAATTCCGGATCGACCAGGATGATCTTGGCGCCGCCATGGTCGAGCTGGAACGCGATCGCGGCGGCATCGAGGCGGATGTTCAGCGCGTTCAGCACGGCGCCTGCCATCGGCACCGCGAAGTGCACCTCGACCATCGCCGGCACGTTGGGCAGCATCACCGCGACGGTATCACCGCGGCCGATGCCGCTCCGGATCAGCCAGGACGCGAAGCGGCGGCAGCGCGCGCGGGTCTCTTTCCAGGTGTAGTGGCGGCCTTCGTACACCACGGAGGTGAGCTCCGGATAGACGTTGGCGGTTCGCTCCAGGAAGCTCAGCGGCGACAGCGGCACGAAATTGGCCGGCGTCTTGTCCAGACCGATGCTGTAGTGACCTTGCGGGGTGCTCATGACGACCTGCCTCTCACTTCACGACGGCGCCGCTGCGTTTCTCCCCGCAGCGCCTCTACAGGAATCCAATCGAAATCCACGGGATCACCGCGACCACGATCAAGCCGATCAGCAGCGCCAGCATATATCCCCAGATCGGGCGCATGCCTTCGGCGGGATCGACGCGGCCGATCGCACAGGCTGCATAATAGCCGACGCCGAACGGCGGTGCGAACAATCCGATGCCCATCGCCAGGATCACCACCATGGCGTAGTGCACTTCGTGGATGCCGACAGCACGGGCGATCGGAAACAATAGCGGCCCGAACAGCACGATCGCCGGAATGCCTTCCAGCACGCTACCGAGAATGACGAAGGCGACGATCGACACCGCCAGGAATGTCGCCGAGCCGCCGGGCAGGCCGGTCATTGCCGCCGCCAGCGCCCGTGAGAAGCCGGACTGCGTCAGGCCCCAGGCCATGCCGGTCGCAGTGCCGATGATCAGCAGGATCGCGCCGGACAGCGCCGCGGTCTCGACCAGCATCGGCCGCAGCCGGCGCCAGTCGAACTTGCGGTACACCAGGATGCCGACCACCACGGCATAGACGATGCCGATGGTCGAGACTTCGGTGGCGGTGGCGACGCCTTCGACCACGGCGGCGCGGATCACGAACGGCAGCGCCAGCGCGGGCAGGGCGACGATGAACGCCTTGCCGATCTCGCTGCCCTTGGCGCGCGTGACGTGGCTGAGATCCTCGCCGCGATAGCGCCACCACACCAGGCTGCACAGCATGATCGCCAGCACCACACCGGGCAGCAGGCCGCCGGTGAACAGCGCCGAGATCGACACGCCGGTGACCGAGCCGATCGTGATCAGCACCAGGCTCGGCGGAATGGTTTCGGTCTGGGCGCCGGTGGCCGAGAGCAGGGCGACCAGATCGCCTGGCTTGGCGCCGCGCTCCTTCATCTCCGGAAACAGCACCGGCGCAACGGCGGCCATGTCGGCGGCCTTGGAGCCTGAAATGCCGGACACCAGATACATCGCGCCGACCAGCACGTAATGCAGGCCGCCGCGAACGTGGCCGAGCAGGCTGGCGAGAAACGCCACCATCGCCCGTGCCATCCCGGTCATTTCGATCAACAGGCCGAGGAAGACGAACAGCGGCACTGACAGCAGGATGAGGTGGCTCATGCCCTCGTCCATCCGGCCGACCAGGATCAACAGCGGCGTCGACGTGGTCAGCGCCAGATAGCCGTAGATCGCGAGGCCAAATCCGAATGCGATCGGCACGCCGGCGAACACGCAACAAGCGACCACGCCGACGAAGAAGATCACCAGGTTGAGGTTGCCGAGCGGCTTGAACAGCGGCTGGGCGAAATAGAACGCGCCGATCAGCAACAGCACCGTCAGCGCCGCCCCGGCGACCAGCTTCAGATCGCCGAATCGGATCAGCCGCAGAGCTGCGAACAGCGCCATCAGCGCGATGCCGACCGGCAGCGCCGCGGCGCGCCAGCTATTGGCGAGCGACAGCGCCGGCGTGGTGATGTAGCTCTCTTCATAGGCGTATTCGTAGGCCGGCGCGGCGATCAGCAGCAAGAACGCCAGCGCTGCGCAGATCCCGACCAGATCGAGCCACGCGCGCAGGCGCGGGGAGGCTCCCGCCACCATCGCGGTCATCCGCATGTGCTCGCCGCGGCGGAACGCCACTGCAGCGCCGAGCATCGCCAGCCACAGAAACAGGATCGACGCCAGTTCGTCGGACCAGATCAGCGGGCTGTGGAAGACGTAACGAGATACCACGCCGGCGAACAGCACGACGATCTCGACCACCACCAGAACGGCGGCCGGAATCTCGACCAGCAGGCCGAGCCCGGCCTCCAGCGCGCCGATCAGCGTCTTGCGCTGGGGCGCGTGGAGCCGTTCACCGGCGGTGAGCTCGGAAGCGTCGGCGCTCGCCATCGGCCAGCCGTTACGCCAGCTTGCCGACTGACTTTTCGAGCAGCGACCACGCCTGATCGCCGTATTTGCCTTTCCATTCGGCATAAAAGCCGGCGCTGCGCAGCTTGTCGCGGAACGGCATCACCGTCGGCTGATTGAAGATCAGGCCCTTGGCAGTCAGCTCTTCCTTGACGGTGGCGTTGAGCTTGGCGGTGTCTTCGCGTTCCTTCACCGCAGCGGCGTTGATGTTCTTGGCGACGATCGCACGGACGTCCGGCGGCAGCTTTTCCCAGGCACGGCGGTTGGCCAGGAACCAGAAGCCGTCCCACATGTGGTTGGTCAGCGAGCAGTACTTCTGGACTTCGTACAGCTTGGCGGTCGAGATCAGCACCAGCGGATTTTCCTGGCCTTCGACCACCTTGGTCTGCAACGCCGAATAGACTTCGCTGAAATTGATCGAGGCGGGGGCCGCATCGAACGCCTTGAACATCGACGTCCACAGCGGCGACACCGGCACACGGATCTTGAAACCCTTGAAGTCGTCCGGGCCGTTGATCGGCTTGGTCGAGGAGGTGGTCTGGCGGAATCCGTTGTCCCAGATCTTGTCCATCACGATCAGGCCGGCCTTCTGGATCTCGCCGCGGACATGGGCGCCGAGTTCGCCATCCATGGCCTTCCAGACCGTCTCATAGTCCGGGAACGCGAAGCCGATGCCGTTGATCGAGGCCGCCGGCACCAGGGTCGACAGGATCAGACCCGACAGTGTGAAGAACTCGACGCCGCCGGCGCGAATCTGGCTCAGCATGTCGGTGTCGGAGCCGAGCTGGTTGTTCGGGAAAACGTCGATCTGGACCTTGCCGTCGGTCTCGGCCTTGATCGCCGCCGACATCTCGCGAGCGCGAACGTTGAGCGGATGGGTGTCGGGCAGGTTGTTGGCGTATTTGTACTTGAACTCGGCCTCGGCAGCGCGCGCCACCCAAGGCGCACCGATGCCGCCGATCGCGGCGGCCGCTGCCGACGCCTTCAACAAGCTCCTGCGTGAAAAACTCATCTCGCTTCCTCCTGCCCGCATGCTCTTTTTTGTGAGAACGCACCCGAAATGTCGACGCGCCCTTGGTCATCATTTCGACTGGTCCGGTCAAGCGATTTTGAGCCATCGGTGGATGGCCGGGCCATCGGCTCGACCAAGGTGACGGCAGGCAGGCATGGCGCGCCGGACCGAGACGGACCGGAGTTGGCGGACGCCGCAGGCTCCAGGCGACGGATGGCCGGGCGACTTGGGCCTACATCGCGCAAGCCGCTAGAGGCTCGGCTAAGCCGGCCGCAAGGCGGCTGCATCGCCGAGCCGCGCACATGATTGCGCGCTCTCGGATGGTCGCAGAGTTGTCGCGACCGCAGCCAGCATAGAGGCTCGCAGCTTCGACAAAGCGGAACGCCCGAACCGTTGAGCACTGCGCAGGCAGAACTTTGCGTATGCCAGACAAGACGTTGGTGAAAAAGGCATATAAAGATATTCCATAATATACCTTATGCGAATTATGGATTGGTCTAACCGGGATCATTGCTTGGCTCTGATTGTCGCGCACTCCATAAGACCGCGTCTGGCTCTCAGCGGACGGAATGTGGCTAGCGGTCGCCCTAACCTTGCAAGAGCGACGTTCGTTTCGAGCATCTGACGCGACTCCGCCGACTTGGCGAAGCCGCAATCTCCGTGTCGCCGAAAGCCTTCAGGCATCTCGCCGGATCACCGCAAACCACATCTTCAAGCCGCCTGCGAACGCCTGAGGATGGGCGGCCATGAAAGCCGGGTTCAGTTCGCTCTCTCTCAGCTCGAGGGATTCGATCGTCCAACCGTCGGAAAAGGCCTGTTGCAGGTCCTGCCGAGAGACGCTGCCATTAGGCGACGCGGGGCATTCGTCGCTGAAGCAGAACAGCAGCAGAAGCCCACCGGGTTGGACGATGCGGGCAAGCCCGCGCACATAGCGCGTCCGCTCTTCGGCCGTGTAGATGTGAAATAGGCCGCTATCGAGGATGGTCGCGAAACGTTCGTCCCACTGCTCCAAGGTCATCGCATCCTTCACGAGGAAGCGGACCGACAACCCACCCTTCTCTGCGGCCTTGCGCTTGGCGCTGTCGATCGCCTTCGGCACGAAGTCGATGCCGGTGACCATATGGCCTTGCTCCGCGAAAAAGATCGCCATTCCGCCCGTGCCGCAGCCGCAATCCAGCACTGGGCTGACAATCTGCGCGGCCGCGTCGACAAACGGCGGTTGCGGCCTTCCGGTGTCCCACGGCGGAGCTTCATTCGCATAGATTTCCGAAAAGCTATCCTTGTGGGTCCGCGTCGAGTCGATGACAGCATCCCCCCGCGCGTTGAAACGCGTGTTCATAGATCGATCTCCTGGTCAGTGGGTGATGTGTGAAGGGCCTACGCTGGCGCACTGCGGGCCGACAGCCCGTCGATGATGACGTCGATGGCCCATTGGCTACGGTTAGGACCGTCGCCTGAAATCATGTCGCTGCGTAAGCGGTGCAAGTGCGGAAATTCATGGGCCGTGACGGCCGACAGAACAGAGGCTACGCGTGTCAGCCCGCGGTCGTCGGTCGTGTGGAGAGCTTGCTCAGCGGCAATCGATGTGACGTACAGCACCAGAAGGTCTACGCCCCAGGCTGCGGTCGTTACGCCAACCCCACCTTCGCTGAGAAGGGCAAGGATGCACTCCCATATCCGCAAGCTGTTCGGCCCGGACGCGATGGTCGAGAGCGCCAGTTGCGCAAGGCCGCGGCGGGCTTCGAGAACGCCGTGATACGAGATCAGCAGGGCCTTCAGCCGGTCGCGCCAGTTTCCCTGCTGAGCGGGCAGGACGACTTCAGAAAAAACATGATCGAGCAGCGCGGCATGTAGTTCATCGGTGTTTGCGAAGTAAACGTAGAGCGACGCAGCGCCGGTATCCAGGCGCTTGGCGATGTTACGCATGCTGAGGCCGCCCTCGCCTTGCTGTTCCAGGATGGCGAGCGCGGCCTCAACGATCGCTTCGCGGCTCAAAGGCGATTTGGCCGGGCGACTCCGGCGGCTGACAATGGTGCGCGGCGGGACTTGGTTCATGTCCCGAGGTTGCCATTACGAACACTGTTCGTCAAGAACGTCGTTCGTTAAATCACGTGCCGGTCGCTTTGATGATCACGGCGTAACCGGCCATTAGATCCCGTTCATTGACCCACGGCGGCTTTGCGCTGAAGTTCGCTTCACCATGCGATTCACCTTCATTCACGCCGCCGACCTCCACATCGACAGCCCGCTGGCCGGGCTCCGGACCAAGGACGAGGATGTCGCCCAGCGGTTCGCCGCGGCCGGACGTAAGGCCGTTCAGGCGCTGGTCGACGAGACCATCGCCAGTGGCGCCGCATTCCTGATCATCGCGGGCGACATTTTCGACGGCGACTGGAAGGATGTCACCACCGGTCTGTTCTTCGTCAGCGCGATCGGCGCGCTCCACCGCGCCGATATTCCGGTATTCATCGTCAAGGGCAATCACGATGCCGAAAGCCTGATGTCGCGTGGGCTGCCCTACCCGGACAGCGTCACGGTGTTTCCGACCAAGGCTGCGACGGTCGAACTCGAACGCTATCGCGTGGCGCTACACGGCCGCAGCTTCGCCGACCGGGTCAACGCCGATTTCGTATCGAGCTACCCGGCGCCCCGCGAAGGCTGGCTCAACATCGGCGTGCTGCACACCTCGCTCGACGGCACCCGCGGCCACGAAGGCTATGCGCCGTGCAGCCTCGATGACCTCAAGCGGTTCGGTTACGACTATTGGGCGCTGGGCCACGTCCACGCCGCCGAGATCGTCAGCCGCGATCCGTGGGTGGTGTTTCCGGGCAATCTGCAAGGCCGCAGCGTGCGCGAAACCGGCCCCAAGGGCGCAATGCGCGTCACCGTCGAGGATGGCCGCATCGTCGAGGTCACGCCGCTGGCGCTCGATGGCGCGCGCTGGGCGCATCTGACGATCAATCTTGCCGACTGCAACGAGGAAACTCAGATTCCCATGCTGGTCAGCGAACGGCTCGCCGAGCTGCACGGACGAAGCGAAGGCCGCGCGCTGGCGGTCCGGGTCACGCTGACCGGCGCCACGATACTGCACGACCGGCTGCTGGTACGCCGCGAGGAGCTGCAGGACGATCTGCGCGCCGGCGCGCTGCAGCTCGCTGCCGATTGCTGGATCGAGCAGCTCAAGATCAAGACCTCGATGCCGGAGCGCGCCGCGGCCACTGCACCGAACGGCGACGACATCGATGTCGCCGCCCTGCTCGCCCAAGGCACGCAGGACCCCGGCTTCGCTGCGGCGCTGGCCGAACTGACCGAGACTATCAAGGCCAAGCTGCCGCGCGATCTGCACGAGGAGTTCGAGGCCTCGGACGTACTTGCCAGCCTGAGCGACGACGCGCGCGCGCTGCTGAGCGGAGAGCTGTCGTGAGGATCGAGCAACTGACGCTGGAGCGCTACGGCATCTTCACCGACCGCGTCCTGTCGTTCGCACCGCAGGCCTCGCTGCACGTCGTGCTCGGCGCCAACGAGGCCGGCAAGACTTCGGCGCTGACCGCGATCGGCGATCTCTTGTTCGGCTTCGGAGCCCGCACCGACTACGATTTCAAGCACGACAGCAAACTGCTGCGGATCGGCGGTAGCTTTCGTCACTCCGATGGACGCCTGATCGGGGCGCGCCGGCGCAAGGGCAACAAGAACACGCTGCTCGATGCCGACGATCGCGCCCTGCCCGATGATCACTTCGCGGCCCTGCTCGGCGACGTCTCGCGCGTCACCTTCGACCGCGAATTCGGCATGACCGCGCAGGCGCTGCGCGAAGGCGGCACCAAGCTGCTCAGCGCTGGCGGCGATCTCGCCGAGACGCTGGCGGCGAGCTCGGCCGGCATGGCCGAGCTTTCGCGGATCAAAGATCGCCTTCAGCAGCAGGCCGATGATCTGTTCACGCCGCGCAAATCGGCGAGCAAGCCGTTCTATCTCGCAGCCGACCGCCGCGACGCCGCCGACAAGGAGCTGCGCGACGCGATCGTGACCCGCGAGGCGCTGCGGCAGCTCCAAGCTGCGGTGCAGGACGCTGAAGCAGAGCTGGAACGGCTGAAGACCGACCATGCCGCCTGCGGCGGCAAGCTGGCGCGCTGGCAACGGACGTTGCGGGTGCGCTCGCAACTTGCCCGGCTCGACCGCATCGAGACCGAGCTGAATGCGCTGGCCGATCTGCCGGCCGTGGCCGAACCGATCCTAGCCGAATGGCGCACTGCGCTCGACAGCAAGACCTCGCTCGAGGCCGAAGTCGCGGCGCTCGACGCGGCAGCGGCGGCGGATGCTGCCGAGCTTGCGACGATCGACGTAGACGAGGCGCTGCTGGCGGAAGCCGGCACGATCGAAGCCCTGCGCGAGCGGCTCGGCGCGGTGCGCAAGGCCGCGACCGATCTGCCGCGGCGCCGCCACGATCGCGCCGTCGCCGAAGCTGCGCTCGACGACAGCGCGCGGCGTCTCGGGCTTGCTTCGCATGTCGAACTATTGGCTTCGCTGCCGACCGAACCGGCGCTCGCAGATGCCCGCGACCGCATCGAGAAAATGCGGCGCACCACTCAGGAGCTGGCTGAACTCGAAGGCAAACACGCGCGCGCGAAGCGTGAGCTCGACAGTGCCGCCGCGACCGGCGACGACCCTCATCTCGTCGATCTGGAGCCGCTGCGCCAGCGCTTCGAGGCGCTCGGCGATGTTCCGGCGCAGGAGGATCGTTTGCGCCGGGAGCGGGCTGCGCTCGCGGTCGAATTCGAGGCACTCGGCAACGCCCTCGCCGCGCTCGACCCGGCACCGGGCCCGCTCGACCGTGTGCGCGCGCTGCCGGTGCCCGACCGCGCCATCATTACCAAATTCGCCAGCGCCTTCGACCTGAGCGAAACCGAATTGAAGCGGCTCGATGCCGAGATAGCGAAGCTGGACGACGCAATTACAGCTTCCGAGGCGGAGCTGGCGAAGCTGTCGAGCGCCGGCGCGGTGCCGACCAAGGCCGATCTGATCGCGGCTCGGCAAACTCGGGACGACCGCCTCGGTGCGCTCTACGATGGGCTCGATGGCGATCGCGGCGAGCGCCGGCTGCGGTTCGACGACGTCGCCGAGGCGTCGCGCACCATCGACGACATCACTGACTCGCTGCTGACCGACACCCAACGCGCAGCCCTGCACGAAGATGCACTGCGGCGGCTTGCGGACACGCGCGGCGAACGAGAGCGCGTGACCGCCAAGCGCGCCGGTTTGCGGCAGGGACTTGCTGACATCGCCGAGGGCTGGACCAGAGCCTGGGCGGCATCCGGAGTACATCCGGCGGGCGCGGCCGAGATGCTGCGCTGGCGCGACCGGCTCGACGAGATCATTGCCAAACTCGCGAAGTGCGACCTGCAACGAGCGGACATCGCCGCGCAGGAGATCGCGCTCAGCGACGGCAAGATTGCGATCATCGGTTTTCTCGACAGCGTTGGCCGCCAGCCCGACGCCACCGCGCCGGCGGGCGTGCTGTATCGCGAAGCCAAGGGCCGGTACGATCAGTTGGTCGCAGCCTGGAGCGACGCCAAGGCGCGCGCCGCAACCCGCGACCGGATAGCGCGCGATCTGGCCGAGGCCGAGACCGCGCGAGCGGCCTGCGAGCACCAACTTGCCGAGCTGCGGCAGCATTGGCCGCAAGTCATGCGCGCAATCGGACTTGCCGACGATGCGTCGCCCGCTCAGGCCGAAGCGGCACTATCGGTGTGGAGTGCGGTCGGCGTGCCGCGCGCCAGTTTCGAGCGCGAAGGCCGCAGCGTCGACACCATCACCTCGGACCTGCAGGAGTTCGAGCGCGACGTCGCCGACATCGTTGGTCGCGTCGCGCCGGATCTGAGTAGCCTCGCGTCCCAGGAAGCCGTGCTGCGCGTCGCCGAGCGGCTGGTCGAAGCGCGCCGCGCCAGCGAAGCCGGCCGCCGCCTGCACGACAATGCCGCCAAGCGCGCGATTACTCGCGGCGCACTGGCGGCCAAGCTCGCCGCGAGCACTGAGACGCTGCAGCGCGCCGGCGAGACCTTGGGAACCGATATCACCGCGGTGCCGGAACGGCTGTCCCGTCTCGTTTCGCGGCTGCAGTTGCAGACTGAACAGGCCGAGCTGCGCAAGCACCTGCTCGAAATCGCCGACGGTCATGACGAGACCGCGCTTCGTCAGGAGCGTGAGGGGATCGATTTCGACCGGCTGCAGGCCGACATCACCAGCGCGACCGAACAGCAGGAGCAGTTACTCAAGGACATCTCGGACGCATCCGCGACCCAGCATCAGCGGCAGCGTGAGTTGGAGGCGCTCACAAAGGGCCGCGACGCTGCGGGTGCCGCCGGCCGGCGCCGCGAGGCCGCCGCCGAGTTGCTGGCAATCTCCGAAGACTGGTTGCTGCGCTCGGCAGCGGCGCTGTTGGCCCGCCGCGTCGTGGAACTGCACCGCGCCAAGGTGCAGGATCCGATGGTTGCACGCGCCGGTGAACTGTTCGCGCTGGCGACGGCAGATGCCTTCGCGGGGCTGGGGATCGATTACAGCGACCAGGACGAGCCGACGCTGGTGGCGCGCCGTGCTTCGGGTGAGCGCGTGCCGCTGTCCGGGCTGAGCGAGGGCACGCGCGATCAGTTGTTCCTGGCACTGCGGCTGGCGCTCCTCGAACGCCGCGCCTCCGAGCCGCTGCCGTTCATCGGCGACGATCTGCTCGCCAGCTTCGACGACAGGCGGACGCTGGCGACGCTCAACCTGTTGGCGGCAGCAGGCCGCCAGCGCCAGATGATCCTGTTCACCCATCACCGCCATGTCGCCGAGCTCGCCCAGTCCCTGCTCGATCATCAGGTCGATCTCGTCGAGCTGTAGAGAACTGATCGTCTCGTTGTTCCGCGCGCCTCTTGGATCCGATCGTGGCCGCGGCCCCAGTGAGCCAAAACGTCGCATCGATCCAAGGCCTGTGCGCTGCCGCGCGGGTTCGACGCGGCTCAATGGTCTTGCTCCGGACGCTCGCAAACCCCATAAAATGAACCACAGCTAAGAACGTTGCCGAAAGGGCTGCGGAACGACAAACCGGATCGGAAGGACCCAGAATGCCGCAGAATGTCTATCTTCTCGCGGTCATCCTTCTTCCGTTCGCCGGCAGCCTGATTGCGGCACTCCTGCCGGCCAATGCGCGTAACGCCGAGGCCTGGCTCGCCGCCGCCGTCGCGCTCGGATGTCTCGGCCTGCTGGCTTTGCTGTATCCTGGGACCGAGGCGGCACCGATCCGCTATCAGCTCGACTGGCTGCCGCAGGCCGGTCTGAGCTTCACGTTACGGCTGGACGGCTTCGCCTGGGCGTTCGCGTGCCTGATTACTGCGATCGGCGCGCTCGTCGTTCTGTATGCGCGCTACTACATGTCGCCGTCCGATCCGGTGCCGCGGTTCTTCTCGTTCCTGCAGGGCTTCATGGGTGCGATGCTGGGCATCGTGCTGTCCGGCAACCTGATCCAGTTGGTGTTCTTCTGGGAGCTCACCAGCCTGTTCTCGTTTCTGCTGATCGGCTACTGGCACCACAACGCCGCAGCCCGCGAAGGCGCCCGCGTCGCGCTGACGGTCACCGGGACCGGCGGGCTGTGCCTGTTTGCCGGTGTCGTCCTGCTCGGCCATATCGTCGGCAGCTACGATCTCGACGCCGTGCTGGCGGCCGGTGCCGAGGTCCGCGGCCACGCGCTGTATGTGCCGACGCTGATCCTGATCCTGCTTGGCGCGCTGACCAAGAGCGCGCAGTTCCCGTTCCACTTCTGGCTGCCGCGGGCGATGACTGCGCCGACTCCGGTCTCGGCCTATTTGCACTCCGCCACCATGGTGAAGGCCGGCGTGTTCCTGCTGGTGCGGTTGTGGCCGGTGCTGGGTGGCACCAATGAATGGCTGTGGATCGTCGGAACAGCCGGGCTCGCGACATTCATCGTCGGCGCCTATCTCGCGGTATTCCAGAACGACCTGAAAGGTCTGCTCGCCTACTCCACCATCAGCCATCTCGGCCTGATCACGCTGCTGATCGGCCTCGATCGGCCGCTGGCGCTGGTCGCGGCGATCTTCCACGTTTTCAACCATGCCACCTTCAAGGCGTCGCTGTTCATGGCGGCGGGCATCATCGACCACGAAACCGGCACGCGCGACCTCCGCCGCCTCAGCGGACTGTGGAAGTTCATGCCGAAGACCGGCGCGCTGGCAATCGTGGCTGCCGCATCGATGGCGGGCGTGCCGCTGCTCAACGGCTTTCTGTCGAAGGAGATGTTCTTCGCCGAAACCATCGAGACCCACGACGGCTCGATCCTCGACGATGCCCTGCCCTATATCGTCACGCTCGCCAGCATGTTCACGGTGGCGTATTCGCTGCGCTTCATCCGCGAAGTGTTCTTCGGACCGCCGCCGACGGACCTGCCCCGCACGCCGCACGAGCCGCCGCGCTGGATGCGGTTTCCGGTCGAGCTGTTGGTACTCACCTGTCTGGTGGTGGGCATCGTGCCGTCGCTGACGATCGGGCCGTTTCTCCAGCTCGCGGTCCACTCGGTGCTCGGCTCAGCGACGCCGTATTACAGCCTCGCGATATGGCACGGCTTCAACTGGCCGCTGCTGATGAGTGTGATCGCGTTGGTCGGTGGCGTAGTTCTATACCTTTTATTGCGCAAACCGCTGCAGCATGGGCTGCGAAGTTCGCTCTTCGCCGGGCGGTTCAAGACCCAGCGGCTGTTCGATCTCGTGCTGGTGACGGTATCTTGGCGCTGGGCGCGCGGCATCGAGCGGGTATTCGGCACCCGTCGGCTGCAGCCGCAACTCCTGCTGCTGGTCAGCGTCGCCCTGGTGGCCGCTGCATTGCCGGCGTTGCTTCACGGTCTCAGCCTGGCTCCGGTCGCGCTCGACGGGATCGATCCGGCGCTGGCGTTGGTCTGGGCCGTCGGCATTGCCTGCGCGCTCGGCGGCACCGCGCTGGCCAAATTCCATCGCCTCGCTGCTCTGATCCTGATCGGCGGATCGGGCCTGACGACCTGCCTCACCTTCGTGTGGTTTTCCGCACCGGATCTGGCGCTGACCCAGATCGGCGTCGAGATCGTCACCACGGTCCTGTTGCTGCTCGGGCTGCGTTGGCTGCCGAAGCAACTCGAAACCGGAGAGATTACCGCCAACCGGAGCGTCCTCAAACGCGTCCAACGGATTCGCGACCTCGCGGTCGCGACCGCCGCCGGCACCGGTGTCGGGGTGCTGGCCTATGCGGTGATGACTCGTGCGGCGCCCGACAGCCTGTCGCGGTTCTTTCTGCAACACGCTTATTCCGACGGAGGCGGCACCAATGTGGTCAACGTCATCCTGGTGGACTTCCGCGGCTTCGATACGCTCGGCGAGATCACGGTGCTGGCCGTGGTGGCGCTGACGGTATTCGCGCTGCTTCGCCGCTTCCGCCCCGCCGCCGACAGTATCGATATCCCCGAACAGCAACGGCTGCAGGACGAGCGTGACGATGCGGCCGCCGATCGGAGCAAGGGCGACACCATCGCCGATTATCTCGAAGTGCCGGCGATGATCATGCAGCTCTTGTTTCCGTTCATCTTCATCGCAGCGATGTACCTCCTGCTGCGCGGCCACGATCAGCCGGGCGGCGGCTTCGTCGCCGGCATCGCGATGGCCGCGGCGCTGATCCTGCAATACATGGCGGGCGGCGCCCGATGGATCGAGGCGCGGCTGCGTATCCACCCGCTGCGCTGGATCGGCATCGGCCTGCTATTGGCGCTGTTCACCGGTGCTGCAGCGCTGCCGCTGGCGCGCCCATTCCTGACCTCGGCCTTCGCCTATGCTGACATCCCGTGGATCGGCAAGGTGCCGCTCGCCAGCGCGGCGCTGTTCGACCTCGGCGTGTTCTCGCTGGTGGTCGGCGCTACCGCGCTGATGCTGCTGGCGCTGGCGCACCAATCGATCCGCGGTCATCGCCGCCCCGCACCCGGCCGCGCCTTAATGCCCGAGACCAACTGATGGAACTGATCGTCTCACTTGCCATCGCCGTGCTGACCGGCTCCGGAGTCTGGCTGTTGCTGCGGCCGCGCACCTTCCAGGTGATCATCGGCTTGGCGCTGCTGTCCTATGCGGTCAACCTGTTCATTTTCAGCACGGGCCGGCTCAAGGTCGGTGCCGCCGCCATCTTGGAGAAAGGTCAGATCGGCGATCCGCAGGCGTTCGCCGACCCGCTGCCGCAGGCGCTGGTGCTCACCGCCATCGTCATCAGCTTCGCCACCACTGCTTTGTTTCTGGTGGTGCTGCTGGCCTCGCGCGGCCTCACCGGGAACGACCACGTCGACGGCCGGGATCCCGAATGACGAACTGGACCGACCATCTGATCATTCTTCCGATCCTGCTGCCGCTGTTCGTCGGCGCGGCGATGCTGCTGATCGACGAGCGCCACCAGCAGATCAAGGCGTTCGCCAATCTCGGCTCGATCGTGCTGATGGGCATCACTGCGCTGCTACTGATGCGCGCTGCGGATACCGCGACCGTAACCGGGGCCGCACCGATCGCGGTGTACCGGCTCGGCGACTGGCCGGCGCCATTTGCGATCGTGCTGGTGGCTGACCGGCTGTCGGCCCTGATGCTGGCGCTCACCAGCCTGCTCGCATTCGCCTCCACTGTGTTCGCGACCGCCGGATGGCAGCGGCTCGGCGCGCATTTCCATTCGCTGGTGCAGTTCCTGCTGATGGGGCTGAACGGCGCGTTCCTGACCGGCGACCTGTTCAACCTGTTCGTATTCTTCGAACTGCTGCTGGCGGCGTCCTACGGTCTTGTGCTGCACGGTTCGGGACCAGCGCGGGTGCGCGCCGGCCTGCAATACATTGCCGTCAACCTCACCGCCTCGGTGCTGTTTCTGATCGGCGTCAGCCTGATCTACGCGGTCACCGGCACACTCAACATGGCCGATCTCGCGATCCGAATTCCGCATGTGCCGGCGCAGGACCGCGCGCTGCTGGAAGCTGGCGCCGCAGTGCTCGGCGTTGCGTTCCTTGTCAAGGCCGGGATGTGGCCGCTGTGCTTCTGGCTGCCGACGACCTACGCCGCGGCCGCCGCGCCGGTCGCGGCGATCTTCGCGATCATGAGCAAGGTTGGCATCTACATCCTACTGCGACTGTCGCTGCTGTTGTTCGGCGCGGACAGCGGCGCATCGGCGATGTTCGGCGCCAACTGGCTGATCGCCGCCGGCATCGCAACGATCCTGTTCGGCCTGATCGGAGCGCTGGCGTCGCAGGAAATCTCGCGGCTCGCTGGCTATGCCGTCCTGGTGTCGTCCGGCACCGTGCTGGCGGTCGCAGCCGCGGTCGGCCAGCCTGCCGTGACCGCCGCGGCGCTTTTCTATTTGGTCAACTCGACGCTGGCGATTGCGGCGTTCTTCATGCTGATCGAGCTGCTCGAACGCGGCCGTGATCCCGGCGCCGACATGCTGGCGGTGACGCGCGAGGCCTATGGCGAGGACATGCCGGACGATCCGGATGCCGAGGAAGTCGGCCTCGTGATCCCGGCCTCGATGGCGATCCTCGGTTGGTGCTTCGTCGGCTGCGCCGCGGTGATCGCCGGTCTGCCGCCGGTGTCGGGCTTCATCGCCAAATTCGCGATGCTCACGGCGCTGCTCGGCGACGACGCCGCCGCCGGCATCTCGCCGCTGAGCTGGACCCTGCTGGCGCTGTTGATGCTGTCCGGCCTGACCATGTTGATCGCCATGACCCGCGCCGGCATTCGCACGCTGTGGTCGCCGACCGAGCGCGCCGACCCGCGGGTGCGGCTGGCGGAGATCGTGCCGATCGCGCTTCTGCTGCTCGGCTGCGTGGCCATGACCGTTCAGCCGCAGCCCGCGCTGAGCTACATGCAGGGCGCGGCCAATTCGCTGCACGCGCCTTCGGCCTATACCGACAGCGTGTTGTCGCCGTCGCCGTCGCGCATCAAGACCGGAGGCGGCTCATGACCAGGCTGTTGCCGTTTCCGCTGATCTCGCTGTGCCTGCTGGCGATGTGGCTGTGGCTCAGCCAGAGCCTGTCGCTCGGCCCGATCCTGCTCGGCAGCCTGTTCGCCCTGATGGGCGGCTGGCTGTTGCGGTTGTTGCAGTCCGATGCCGACCGCGTGCGCAATCCGAGCGCGATCATCCAGCTCGCCGGCTTGGTGCTGATCGACGTGATCCGGTCGAATATCGCGGTCGGCAGCATCATCCTCGGCGGCCAGCGCAACAACATCACCTCCGGCTTCGTCGATATCCCGCTCGATCTGCGCAGCCGTCAGGGGCTCGCGGTGCTGGCCTGCATCATCACCTCGACGCCCGGCACGCTATGGGTGAACTTCACCCGGGAGACCGGCGTGCTGCAGCTTCACGTTCTCGATCTCGTCGATGAGAGCGAGTGGGTCGAACGCATCAAAGGGCGCTACGAACGCCGGCTGTTGGAGATCTTCGAATGAGCAGTGTGGTTCTGACTTGGTCGGTCGTGATCGCGCAGATGATGCTCGCCGTCGCCATGGCCTGCGCCGCCTATCGGATGCTGGTCGGCCCGCGCGCCCAGGATCGCGTGCTCGGACTCGATACGCTTTACGTCAATGCCATGCTGATGATGTTGACGGTCGGCATCCGCACCGGCAGCGACGTGTATTTCGAAGCGGCCTTGGTCATCGCCCTGCTCGGCTTCGTCGGTACGGTGGCACTGGCCAAATTCCTGATGCGCGGCGAGGTGATCGAATGACCCATGCGGCGGAGCTTCCGGCCTGGGCGGCGTGGTGCGTGGCGCTGCTGTTGCTGCTCGGCGCCGGCATTACCCTGATCGGGTCGCTCGGAATGCTGCGGCTCGACGGGTTCTATCAGCGCGCACACGCGCCGACCCTCGGCACTACGCTCGGCACCGCCTTCATCTGCGGCGCATCGATGCTCTGCTTCTCGCTGCTGGAATCGCGACCTCTGCTGCACGAGGTGCTGATCCTCGGCTTTGTCACTATCACCACCCCGGTGACGCTGATGCTGCTGGTGCGCGCAGCCCTGTTCCGCGACACCGCAGAAGGGCACATCGACGACATCGTCCGCCGCGCCAAGCAAACGCCCGGGGACGAGGAGCTGCGCTGACCCGGCTTTGCCGCACCTACCGATCGACGTTCGTTTCCGGCCAGTAGTACTGATCGCTGGTCGGCCGGGCGCCAAAGATCGCCTGTCCGACCCGCACCACCGTCGCCCCCTCCTCGATCGCGATCTCGAAATCACCCGACATGCCCATCGACAGATGCGTCAATCCGGGGTGAACGTCGGTGGCGCGATCGCGCAGGTCGCGGAGCAGCCGGAAGCAACTGCGAACGCGTTCTTCATCGGCACTGAAGATCGCGAGCGTCATCAGACCGCGTGGCTTGAGCCTCGGGTAGTCGGTCAAACGCTGAACGAACGGAACAAGATCACCAGGTGAAAGTCCGTACTTGCTCGCCTCGCCCGAGGTGTTGACCTGCACGAACACGTCGAGGTCCCGTCCCACCGCATCCAGGCGACGATTCAGTTCATCAGCGAGGCGCAGACTGTCGAGGGCATGGAATTCGTCGGCAAGCCTGGCGAGATACTTCACCTTGTTGGTCTGAAGGTGGCCGATGATCGACCATCGGATCGGCAGATCCGCGAGGATAGCCCGCTTGTCGCGGGCTTCCTGAAGCTTGTTCTCGCCGAAATCGGAAATGCCGGCCGCATAGGCATGGCGAAGCACACTGGCCGGCACAGTTTTGGTAACGGGCAAAAGACGCACGTCATCGAGGCGCCGCCCGCAGCGTTGGCAGGCTGCCGCGATGCGATCCCGAACAAGCGCCAGATTCGTGGCAAAGGCCGTAGCAGGATCGGCGCCGAAACGTGCGACCTCGTTCGGCGAGAGCTCAACACTGGCAGGCATCATGATGCAAAGCGTCCCGGTCAGTAAGGCAGCGGAAAGCGCGCGACGAGCCGGCGCACACGCGCGTTGATCTCGATCCGCTCTGCGTCCAACGTCCCATCGCGGACGGCGTGCAGCGTGTCGAGCACAAGGCTGGCGATCTCACGATATTGGTCCGTGCCGAAGCCGCGGGACGTGCCGGCGGCCGTACCGACCCGAATGCCCGACGTCACCATCGGCTTCTCCGGATCGTTCGGAATTGCGTTCTTGTTGAGCGTGATCCCCACCGACTCCAAGGCCTGCTCGGCGATATTGCCGGTCACGCCGAATGGCCGCAGGTCGACAACGGCGAGATGACAGTCGGTGCCGCCGGAGGTGATCGTCAGTCCGCCATCCGCAAGCGCTTGGGCCAGGACACGGCAATTCTCAACGACGGCCTTCGCATAATCCTTGAATTCCGGTTGCAGCGCTTCGCCAAAGGCGACAGCCTTGCCGGCGATGACATGCATCAGCGGACCGCCCTGAAGCCCAGGGAACGTCGCCGAGTTGATCTTCTTGGCGATGTCCGCATCATTGCTCAGAACGAAACCGCCGCGCGGCCCACGGAGCGTCTTGTGCGTCGTCGAGGTCACGACATCGGCGAACGGAATGGGGGAAGGATAGACGCCGCCGGCCACAAGGCCCGCGAAATGCGCCATGTCGACCATCAGGATTGCCCCGACCTCGTCGGCGATCTGACGGAAGCGGCCGAAATCCATGATCCGCGGATAGGCCGACCCGCCGGCGATCAGTAGCCTCGGTCGATGCTGGTGCGCCAGCGCCGACACCTGATCCATGTCGATGCGGTGGGTTTCGGGGTCGACGCCATAGCTGACGGCCTTGAACCAGCGGCCGGACATGTTGACCGCTGCGCCATGGGTCAAATGGCCGCCAGCCTTCAAGTCCAGGCCAAGGATCGTATCGCCGGGTGCGAGCAACGCCAGAAGCACCGCCTGATTGGCCTGGCTTCCGGAATGCGGCTGGACGTTGGCGTAAGTGCTGCCGAACAGCTCATTGACGCGTGCAATCGCCAGATCCTCGACCGCGTCCACGTTCGCGCAACCGCCGTAGTAGCGACGATGCGGATAGCCTTCGGCATATTTGTTGGTCAGCACCGATCCCTGCGCATCGAGAACCGCCCGGCTGACGAAGTTCTCCGAGGCGATCAACTCGATCGAGTCGCGCTGGCGACTTTCCTCTTTGGCGATCGCAGCGGCAACAGCATGGTCGGCCGCGGCCAGACCGGCAGCCCTCACGCTCGGGTTTGCGGTGGTGTGGACGGCATGCTGCGCGACCGATGTGCCCATGGCTGATCTCCTTGACCTGGACGACTGTGCCGCGTGCGACGGAAGCCTGCGCGCGGTCTCGTTGATCAGCAGCTAGCATGGGCATGGTCTGGCACATCCATCCACTTCTGACCCCATGACCAGACCAATTTGTCACGGTGGGACCGCGTCGCGGCTCAAGGTCTCGCGGCTGCCCGAAGGGCTTTGGCCAACTTCCTCACCGCGGCTTCGATCTCGAGCGGCGTATACGCAGCAAAGCCCATCAGGAAGCCGGCCTCGCCGCCGCGGGCGTGATGCAACCCGGACAGACCGAGCAACTCGATCCCGACACGGTGTGCGGCTTCGACGGCGGTACGCTCCGCAAGGTCACACGTCAGCACGCAGGGGAGTTGCAGGCCGCCGATCGGCACGCGCGGCTCGACGAAATCGGAGAGATACTTTCCGACCAGACGGGCCAGCACGTCGAGGCGCTCGGCATAGACGCCGCGCATCGTGCGAACATGGGCGCCGAAATGTCCGCCTTCCATGAAACGAGCCAGTGTGAACTGTGCCATTGAGGCGCTGTGACCGTCCAGCAGGGTGCGGGCGACCGTCATCGGCATCACGAGTTGAGGCGGCAAGACGACGTAGCCGATCCGCAAGCCCGGAAACAGCGATTTGGTGAAGGTGCCGATGTAGACGGTCCGGTCGTGCGGATCGAGACCTTGCACGCAAGCCGTCGGCTTGCCGGAGTAATGGAATTCGCTGTCGTAGTCGTCCTCAATGATCCAAGCCTGATGCCGCGCCGCCCATTCGATCAGTGCGAGACGGCGATCCAGCGCCAGCGTCGCGCCGGTCGGAAACTGGTGGGACGGCGTGAGAAAGACGGCCTTGGCCCGGCGCGGCTGGGCCGTGATCTGTTCGACGATAAGGCCCTGCCGATCGACCGGAATCGGAACGCACTCCAGACCCGCAGCATCGAACGCTTTACGCGCGCCGTAATAGGCAGGGTCTTCGATGAAGATGCGATCGCCGGGATCGAGCAGCATATTCGCGCACAGTGACATCGCCTGCTGCGAACTGGTGAGCACCAGAACCCGATCCGCCGATGCGCGTCCGCCGCGCTCGAGATTTACGTAGTCGGCGATCGCGCGGCGAAGCGGCTCGGTGCCCTGCGGGTCGCAGTGAAGCAGCGTCTGCACGCCCAACTCCTTCCGGACTTGGCGTTCCAGCCGATCCCAGAGCTGAACTGGGAAGGTGCGCGTTTCCGGCACACCATGGACGAACGGCCGCGGCGATAGCTGCTCGCGAACGCCGCCGCTGCCGAACATTGCAGCTCCGCGTTTGCTGAGATTCGGTGCCTGGTTGCGGCTCAGCGCGTCCCGCTGCGACAGCCGCCGGCCCGGCTTGAATTCGGTCATCTCCGCGACAAAGCTGCCGCTGCCCACGCGCCGCTCGATGAAGCCCTCGGCATGAAGCTGGCCGTAGGCCGCTTCGATCGTATCGCGCGACACGCCCAGCGATTGAGCGAGCGCGCGCGAAGCGGGCAGCGGCTTGCCTGCACCCAGCGCACCGTCGACGATCAGCTGACGGATGGCACGCTGAACCCGCGCGTGCAGCGGCATCGCCGCGTGAGCCGGATGTGCGACCCAGGCTTTGACGGATTCGAGCTGGGAGTGCCTGAACAAATGGTCTGCCCCTATTGCGGGAAATGGATGGGCTCATCAGGCCATCGAGGGCTTAAATGTCAATGCGACCAGCGCGCTCCCGCTTTCTCAACCAGAAGACTCTCAGACGCATGTCGCCCTGCCCTTCGCCTTCCGCTGTCCGCCTCGGCGACCTCACCCATCCGGTCATCGCCGGTCTGATCTCGGTGATCGTCAACTACGGCGGCACCTTCATCCTGGTGTTTCAGGCCGCCAAGATCGGTGGCCTCAATCCCGAACTCACCGCATCCTGGGTCTGGTCGATCTCGATCGGCGTCGGATTGACCGGGCTAGTCCTGAGCCTGCGCTACCGTGAGCCGATCATCACCGCATGGTCGACGCCGGCAGCAGCGTTCTTGGTCACCGCTCTGGCGACGACGCCTTATCCGGAAGCGATCGGCGCCTACATGATCTCGGCAGCGGCGTTCGTTGTGCTCGGCATGTCGGGCTATTTCGAGAAGGTGATCCGCCTGATCCCGCCCGGAATCGCCTCGGGTTTGCTGGCCGGCATTCTGCTGCAGTTCGGCATCGGAGCCTTCGGCGGCGCCAGCGTCGATCCGTGGCTCGTCGGCTTGCTGGTCGCTGCCTACGTCGCGTTGAAGCGCTTTTCCGCGCGTTATGCCGTGGTCGGCATCCTGCTGCTCGGGGTCGCGTTCCTGCTGACGCAAGGGCGGGTCGATCTGTCAGGCCTCGAGCTGGTGCTGGCTGCGCCGGTGTTCAGCATGCCGGAATTTTCGCTGAATGCACTGCTCTCGGTTGCGTTGCCGCTGTTCCTGATCACGCTCACCGGTCAATACATGCCGGGAATGCTGGTGTTGCGGAACGACGGCTTCAAGACCAGCGCCAATCCGATCGTCACCGTCACAGGTTTGGGCTCGCTCATCATGGCGCCGTTCGGCTCGCATGCCTTCAACATCGCGGCGATCACGGCGGCAATCGCCACGGGCAAGGAGGCTCATGAAGACCCGTCCAAGAGATGGATTGCCGGCATCGCGGCGGGCTGCTTCTACGTGCTGGTGGGTGTGTTTGGCGTTACGCTCGCTGCCGTGTTCATGGCCTTTCCAGCCACCTTCATCACCACCCTCGCTGGGCTGGCCCTGCTCGGCACGATCGGCGGCAGCCTTGCCGGGGCGATGGCAGATCCAACCACGCGCGAGGCAGCATTGATCACCTTCCTGGCGTCCGCCGCGAACATCAAACTGCTCGGCATCGGCGGCGCATTCTGGGGGCTGCTGATCGGCGGACTCGCCTATCTTGTCCTCAATGGCCGCGGCCCTTCCCTCGCGACCACCGACCTCCCTGCGGTTGACACGACCGCGAAATGAATCACGGGACCAAGCCGATGACGACCTCCATCATTTCGATTCAGAGCCAGGTCGTGCATGGGCACGTCGGCAACAGCGCCGCAGTGCTGCCAATGCAGGTCCACGGGCTGAACGTGGCGGCGGTCCCGACAACGCTGCTCTCCAACCATCCGGGCTTTCCGACGACCCGCGGCCGGGTGCTGGACGCCGAACTGGTCGGTGACCTGCTGCGCGGGGTGGAAGAGCGCGGGCTGATCGAGAAAAGCCGCTACATCGTGTCCGGCTATCTCGGCTCGCCCGCCAACGGCGACGTGGTCGCCGCCTTCGTCAAAAGAGCAAGGCAGCTCAATCCCACCATCACCTACATCTGCGATCCGGTGATGGGAGACGCCCATGTCGGGGTCTTCGTCGCCGATCAGGTCGTCGCGTGCATCTGCAACGAACTCGTCCCGCTCGCCGATCTGCTGACGCCCAACCAGTTCGAGGTCGGACTGATCGCTGGCAGCCCGCCGACGACATGGCCCGAGCTCGAAGCGGCGGTCCACAAGATCCAGACCTCGCGGCGAGCCAAAGTGGTCGTCACCAGTTGCAGGCTAGCGGATACGCCGAACGGCTCTCTCGAGAATATCGTATTCGAAGACGCGACCTCCACGCGACTGCCCTCGCCACGCCTGGAGATGGCAGCCGCCGGAACCGGCGATCTCTACACCGGGCTTCTCACTGCGGGACTCGCAGACAATCTCAATCTGGTCGATGCGGCGCGCCGCGCCGCCACCATCGTCCTCGACGTCCTGAACCGCACCACAGCCGGTGGAGACCACGAGATGCAGCTTGCCGGCGTCATCGAGGCGCTCCGCCCCGCCTGGAAGGAGCCTCCTCGATGACGACGGAACATCAATCGTATTTGCCGTCGTCGGCTTGCGGCGCCTGAAACGCTACAGGCCCGGCGACACCCAGGCGGTCGAGATTGCGCCGCGGGCGTTCAAAGCGATCCGCCAATAGAGCATCCGCTGCTCGTGGCGAACAAGGTAGACGTCGACGCCGCCATTGCCGACGCCGACGAACTCGACCAAGCCGGCCGGCCCGGCGTCGCTGATCTCCGACTGTAGCGTGGGCATTTGCTGTCTGGTCGCTTCGGCGACCACCTCCGTCATCTCGTCGTAGTGAGGTTGACCGCTGCGGAACCCTTCGATCAGGCGGCGCAGCGCGGCCTCCGTGCCGGGGCTCGGCTGGCCGCCCGTCAGCCGCTCGGCGACGAGCTCTTCGATCCGCCGCGCCTCATTGGCGTCGATCCGCGGCATCGGAATGTCGAGGCCGTTCTGATGCAGTACCAGCGACTGCGCAACGCCCACTGCATCCGTCACGAAGCTGATCTGCGCGTTGACGACCCTGGCGAAGAATTTCGTCCGGCTCTCGGCAAACAGCGGCACGCCGGGCTGGCCGGTGAGACGCGAAGTGAGCCGGCCATCTTCGCGGCTGATCGTCATCACCCCCTGCTCGGCGAGATGATAAAATCCCACGTAGCGATCGAGGATCACGGGATCGAGCCGGATCTCGTGCGGCTCGGATGAATCGCTCCGGGCGGCTGACGAATCTCGCGCTGCGCCGCCGGCCGACTGCACCGCGGCCGACAGGACGTTCCAATTCTGGCAGCCAAGAACCTTGGCGATCAGCTCCAGGCTCTCGCTGTGGGTGAGTTCGGCTTTCGGCTTGATGGCCTCGCGCAACGTCTGCGCCATGGCCTTTGCGTCGCGGAAATCGCGCATCATGAACCCTCTGCAGGGCGAACTGATCAGGTCAGATGCTTGCGTTACTGACTCCGTTCGCCTCGGCAAGAGGGAGACGCGGGTCGTTGCGATACGTTCACCTTCCCCGGACAGGGCGCAAGCGGCGGGTCGTATCTACCCGACGCAGATTCTGGCGCACTCCCAACTCGGTGTCAAACCCATGCGCAGCGGCGAGCGATCGCGACCACGCGGCACGCTGCCGCGGGGCCGGATCGCTCTAAATGACCGATCAGTTCTTCGGTGCGGCCTCCCCGGCCTCGCCCTTCGGTCCTGCCGGGCCAGCATCGCCCTTGGGACCAGCGTCGCCCTTCGCGCCGGCGGGACCCGCAGGGCCGGCCGGACCAGCCGGACCGGCGTCGCCCTTCGGACCTGCGGGACCGGCCGGTCCGGTATCACCCTTTGGACCAGCGGGGCCGGCCGGACCGGCCGGGCCCGCCTCGCCCTTCGGTCCGCGCAGGCCACAATTGGCGACAATCAGGTCCTTGGCGGTCTGGTCGCCGGCTTTCAGATCGATCTTGCAGGTCTCGGGCAGATAGCTGAGCGAGAACTTGAAGCGACGCGACGACGAGCTCTTGACCTTGTCGCCGGTGCCGACGACCTCGACCTCCTGCCCGCCCTTGGCGGTCTTGCCACTGATCACCAGCTTGCCGCGCTCGATCGCCACGGTATCGAGATCGAGAGCCAGCGCGTTCGCCGAGGTCATCACCACGATCGCCGCCCCTACCAATAAGGATCCTCGCACCATCCAGCTTCCCCTCTGTCCTCACGGCGTCGCTTGCCGCGCTGCAACGCGATCGCGGACCATCCGCGACCGCCTGAATCATAACCCAACTCCGCGGCAGCATAGCCGGCAGCCCGTGACATTTTTTTCCGCGCGCCATCGGACAGTCCTTGCCGGCGCAATCGGATGCAACACGAGGCCGGCGAAACGCCATTGCGAACAAAGCAGGAATCTGGAAGCGTCAGGTCTTCACCCGACAGGCGCTGATTCGTGTCTCTGCCCGCTCCGATTCTCGACGGTCTCAATCCAGAGCAACGCTGCGCCGTCGAGCATGGCGCGGCGGCAAGCTGCCCGCCGCTGCTGGTGATCGCCGGCGCCGGCAGCGGCAAGACCAACACGCTGGCTCATCGGGTCGCGCATCTGGTGGTCGGCGGTGCCGACCCGTATCGCATCCTGCTGATGACGTTCTCGCGCCGCGCGGCCGCCGAGATGACCCGCCGGGTCGAGCGGATCGCCCGCAAAGTGCTCGGCGATCGCGCTTCCGCGCTGAGCGGCGGCCTGCATTGGGCCGGTACGTTCCACGGCATCGGCGCCCGGCTGCTGCGCGACTATGCCGAGCGGATCGGGCTCGATCCCGGCTTCACCATCCACGACCGGGAGGACTCAGCCGACCTGATGAATCTGGTCCGGCACGATCTCGGCTTCTCCAAGACCGAAGCCCGGTTTCCGGCCAAGGCGACCTGCCTGTCGATCTACTCACGCTGCGTCAATGCCGGCCAACCGCTCGACGTCGTGCTCGGCGCCAACTATCCGTGGTGTGCTGGCTGGGCCGCCGAGCTCAAGCAACTGTTCGCCGCCTATGTGGACGCCAAACAGCGCCACAACGTGCTCGATTACGACGACCTCTTACTGTACTGGGCGCAGGTGATGGAGGAGCCGGCCTTTGCCGAGGAGATCGGCGGACGGTTCGATCATGTGCTGGTCGATGAGTATCAAGACACCAACGCGCTGCAGGCGCGCGTGCTGCTGGCGCTGAAGCCCGACGGCACGGGCCTCACCGTGGTCGGAGACGATGCCCAGGCGATCTATTCGTTTCGAGCTGCGACGGTGCGCAACATTCTCGACTTCCCGAAGGCGTTCAATCCGCCCGCCCGCGTCGTCACGCTGGATCGCAACTATCGCTCGACCCAGGCGATCCTGTCGGCCGCCAATGGCGTGATCGATCTGGCGCGCGAGCGCTTCACCAAGAATCTGTGGACCGACCGCGCCGGAGGCGCACCGCCATTACTGGTCGGCGTCCGCGACGAGGCCGATCAGGCGCGCTACATCGTCGAGCGCGTGCTCGACGCACGCGAGGGCGGCGCGACGCTGAAGCAGCAGGCGGTGCTGTTCCGCACATCGTCGCATTCGGCACCGCTCGAGCTCGAACTGACCCGACGCAACATCCCATTCGTCAAATTCGGCGGACTGAAGTTTCTCGATGCTGCCCACGTCAAGGACATGCTGGCGCTGCTGCGCTTCGTGCAGAACCCGCGCGACCGCGTCGCTGGCTTCCGGGTGATGCTGCTGATGCAGGGCGTGGGCCCGGCCTCGGCGCAAAAGGCCTTGGATGCGCTCGCCCCCGAGGCCGATCCGCTCGGCTCGCTCGCCACCCTGCCCGCACCGCCGCGCGCCGGTGCCGACTGGCGAGGCTTCGTCGAAGCGGTGCAGGAGCTGCGCAGCGGCGATGCCGGCTGGCCGGCGGAGATCGAACGTGCGCTGATCTGGTACGCGCCCCATCTCGACCGCATCCATGAGGACGCCGAAACCCGCCGTGCCGACCTGGTGCAGCTCGCGCAGATCGCATCAGGCTATCCGTCGCGCGAACGCTTCCTCACCGAACTGACGCTCGATCCGCCGGATGCGACCTCCGATCAGGCCGGCGTGCCGACGCTTGATGACGACTATCTGATCCTGTCGACGATCCATTCCGCCAAGGGGCAGGAATGGAAGCAGGTGTTCGTGCTCAACGTCGTCGACGGCTGCATGCCGTCCGACCTCGGTACGGGCACCTCGGCCGAGATCGAGGAAGAGCGCCGCCTGCTCTATGTCGCAATGACGCGGGCGAAGGACGATCTGCACCTGGTCGTGCCGCAGCGCTTCTTCACCCACGGCCAGAACGCGCAAGGCGACCGTCACGTCTACGCGGCACGCACCCGCTTCATCCCCGACCGGCTGCTGCCGCTGTTCGAGCGCACCAGTTGGCCTCGCGTCGCTCCCGAAGCCGCCGCGGCCGCAGCCCAGCGCGTCCCGCGTATCGACATCAACTCGCGGATGCGGCGGATGTGGACGTAGTTGCGATCACGCTGCCGCGCTGGTGGTAATCGTACCGCCGTCGGCGTTGTCGACGATGACGGGGCTGTCGAACCAGGTCATTACCGGCTCTGCGCCGTACAGCGCGGCGACGCGGGCGCGCCATTCGCCGGCATAGACGGCTTCAGCGGCCGCGCGGTTCTCCCAGAGATAGATTCCGCCGGCAGTCATGCCGTCTTCAGAGCGGATGTAGTATTTGCGGATCAGGCCCGGCAGCTTTTGGTATTTCGGCGCGCTGCTCTCGAACCGCTTCTTCGCCTCTTCCAGGCTGATCGGCGTCGCCATGTGAAACTGCACGACGGTGGTGATCATCGATGCCTCCTTGCTATTTTTGGGCAGTGTAACGCATCCACGGCCCGGCGTCCCCTCACCGGCCGCGGAACCGCGGTTTGCGGCGTTGCAAGAAGGCGTCGACGCCTTCGCGGTGATCGTCGCTGAAGCCGGCGAGTGCGAATTGATCGAGGTCCATGTGGCTCGCGAGATCGTCGAGCGCATGGGTCAGCCGGTTGACCGTCAGCTTGGTCATCATCACCGGCATCGGTGGCTGCGCGCTGTTTGGTGCGCGCCGGTCCGATGAGATGCAGCATCCGCGGCACGCTCTGCCAGCTCATGTTCATGCCGAGGCCGATTTCCGGCACGCGCAAATGCGCATCGCTGGCCATCACGCGGAAATCCAGCGCAACCGCCAGAGCGACGCCGCCGCCGATGCAGAAGCCTTCGATCGCCGCGATCGTCACCTGCTCGATCTCGTGCCACGCACGCGTCAGCCGCGGCCCGATCTTGAGATGCCGTCGCAGCGCGCCTAGATCCATCTCGGCCCGGCTTCGGCCCTCGGGATCCTTCAGGTCGAAGCCGGCGCTGAACGCGGTCGCACAGCCGGTCAACACCACAACCGAGGAGTTCGTGTCGTCCTCGAAACTGCGAGCAGCGTCGGTGAGTTGTCGCATCGCATCCGGTGACAGCGCGTTGAGGCCGTCGCCGCGGTCGAACCTGACGATCGCCACACGTCCTTCCGGTCCCAGCCCCCGTTCGATGGTCACGCATCCTCTCACGCTGTCCTCCCCGGCCGTTGCTCTTGGTTGCGCCGAGTCTAGCAGCCTCGCCGCTCGACAGCGCGGCAAAATCCAATCTATCTTGCGACGCATGAGCAGCGAGCATCTTCACCACCACGATCACGACCATTCCGAATTGTCGGAGACCGAGCTGCGGGTGCGCGCGCTCGAAACCATCCTCACCGAAAAGGGCTACGTCGATCCCGCCGCGCTGGATGCGCTGATCGAGACCTACGAGACCAAGGTCGGGCCGCGCAACGGTGCCCGGGTGGTCGCCAAAGCGTGGAGCGATCCTGCCTATCGGCAGCGGCTGCTGCACGACGCCACCGCGGCGATCGCCGAGCTCGGCTATACCGGCCGCCAAGGCGAGCACATCGTCGCGGTCGAGAACACGCCTGCGACCCACAACATGGTCGTGTGCACGCTGTGCTCCTGCTACCCCTGGTCTGTGCTCGGCCTACCGCCGGTCTGGTACAAATCGGCGCCGTATCGATCGCGCGTGGTCAAGGAGCCGCGCGCGGTGCTGGGCGAATTCGGCGTGACGCTGCCGCAGGGCACTTCGATCCGCGTTTGGGATTCCACCGCGGAGATCCGCTATCTGGTGATCCCGATGCGGCCCAACGGCAGCGACGGCCTCAGCGAAGATCAGCTCGCCGATCTCGTCACCCGCGACAGCATGATCGGCACTGGCGTCGCCCGCATGCCATCGGAGCTTACGGCATGAACGGCGCACACGACATGGGCGGCATGGACGGCTTTGGGCCGGTGATGCCCGAGCCTGATGAACCGCTGTTTCACGCGGCCTGGGAACGGCGCGCCTTTGCGCTGACGCTGGCGATGGGCCGGCCCGGCGGCTGGAACATCGACATGTCCCGGTTCGCCCGCGAGAACCGCGCCCCGGTCGATTATCTGTCGATGAGCTACTATCAGCTCTGGCTCGCCGGCCTCGAAGCGCTGATGGCCGAGCGCGGCCTCGTCACAGCCGACGAGATCGCCGCCGGATCACCGCTGCATCCGCCAAAGGATGTACCTGTGCTCAAGGCTGCCGATGTTGCGCCGATGCTGGCGCGCGGTACGCCGACCGAACGCGACGCCCCCGTCCCTGCCCGGTTCGGCGTCGGCGACCGGGTGCGCGCCAGGGAACTGCATCCGCGAACCCACATCCGCCTGCCGCGCTACGTCCGCGGTCGCATCGGTACGGTCGAACTGGTGCACGGCGCGCACGTCTTTCCCGACAGCCACGCCCATGGCGGCGGCGAACAGCCGCAATGGCTGTACACAGTGGCGTTCGAGGCTCGCGAATTGTGGGGCGACGACGCCGATCCGGCTTCCCGGGTCTCGGTCGACGCCTGGGATTCCTATCTGGAGCCGGCATGATGAGTAGCCAGACCGAAGCAGCGGCGATCGCTGCCCGCAGCGTTCCCGGCCTGCCGCGCGACGACGACGGTCCGGTGTTTCGCGAGCCATGGGAGGCGCACGCCTTTGCGATGGCGGTGACACTGCACGGCCGCGGGCTGTTCACTTGGCCGGAATGGGCGGCGGAACTCGCCGCTGAAATCCGCCGTGCCCAAACCGCCGGAGACCCCGATTGCGGCGACACCTACTACCGCCATTGGCTGGCGACCCTGGAGCGCCTGGTGGCCACCAAGGGTGTCGCCAGTTCCGAGACGCAGCTCCGCTATCGCGATGCCTGGGACCGCGCCGCCGATCGCACGCCGCACGGCCAGCCGATCACGCTCGATCCAAGCGATTTTTCGCCCACCTGACCCGCGATTGGTTGCAAATCCGCCATGTTAACGTTGACGGAACAAGTTTGTCCCGCGATTGAATCCAATCAACAGAGCTAGAACCATTCGACGCTAAGGTCTCCGCTGTCTGCACCTCGATCGGGTGCCGACATCCGGCGGCGACGGGTTGAATGATGGCGCAGATCGACGTGATGGAACGGCCGATGCGGTGGGCGGCGAACACCGCCGGTCGCTATGTGGCCGAAGCCAGCACAGATGCCGATCAGTTTCTGCAACGCGCCGCGGCCCTCGGCCCCTCCGCTGCGGTCACGCCGTTCCAATCGACCGAATGGCTCCGCGCATGGCTGGCGGTGGTCGGGCCTTCAGCGGCCGTGGAGCCGCTTCTGATTACCGTGCGCGATACTCTTCGCGATGAGATCGCGATGCTGCTGCCGCTGGTCGTGCGCAGGCTGTGCGGCGTGGCACTGGTCGAATTCGCCGACCTGTCGGTTTCCGACTACAACATTCCGCTGCTCGGTCCCGCGGCGCCATCGACACCCGGAGCTGCCGCGGCGGCGTTCGAGGCGGCGTTGGCTGCAATGGCTGATATCGACGTGGTACGGCTGAGCAATCTGCCGCTCACCGCCGGCGGTCGCGTGAACCCGCTGGCCCTCGTGGCATCGACGCCCTCGACCTCGGTCCGCAACGTCACCACGCTGCCGCGGACCTGGGACGATTACCTCGACTCGCGGTCGCGCAAGTTTCGCAAGGCGCTGCGTCAGCATCACCGTGCGCTCGACGCGCTGGGCGGCGTGCGGGTGCGGATGATCACATCGCCGGGGGACGAGGCCACGCGGCTGTTCGGCAAACTCGACGAGTTTCAGCGCGCCCGGATCACGGCGCTGGGCAAGCGCTACGTGCTCGACCGGCCGTGTTATGCGAAGTTCTATCGCGAGGTGCTTTCGCGCGGCCGAGCGATGCTGTCGGTGATGGATTCCGGTGACCGGGTCGTCGCGATCGCTTACAGCCTGCTGCACCGGCAGAGCTGCACCACGGTCCGCCTCGCCCATGCCGGGGCCGAGTGGAATCGCGGCTCGCCGGGCATCGTGCTGGTCAGCGAGATCATCCGCTGGCTGATCGACAGCGGCGTCGAGCAGTTCGATCTCGGGGCTGGCGGCTACGACTACAAGAGGCAGCTCGGCTGCGAAGTGCAGCCACTGCTGACCCTGCAGAAGGCATTGACGCTGAAGGGGCGGATGGCTCTGTCGGCGTGGTCGACCTATTCGGGCGGCCGTTCGCTGGTTCAGTCGCTGACCGCAAAGGCGTCGTAGACCAGCTTCTTGAACATCGGGACTACGCGGCCGCGTTCGGTCTCGGTCTGTTGCATCAGGATGTAGATCATGTCCAGCTTCGGATCGACGCCGAAATAAGTACCGCTGCCGCTGTCCCATTTCAGTTCGCCGATCGATCCCGGCGCCGGCGGCCTCGCCTCGCCAGGCTCGACCCGCACCGCCAATCCGTAGCCGTAGCCGAAGCCATCACCCGGAAAATAGAAGTAATCGCGCTCGACGCCGGAGCCCGGGCCGATCTGGTCCGTCGTCATCGCCTTGAACGCGGCCGGGCTGAGATAGCGCCGGCCGTCGAGCGCACCGCCTTCGAGCAGCATTTGCGCGAACCGCGCGTAGTCGGTGGCGGTCGACAGCAGACCGCCGCCGCCCGATTGCCATTCGGGATGGGCACGGCGCTGACGTTCGGATTCGACCAATACCGTATCGGCAGGAAACACTGCCGCCATCCGCGCCCGCTCCGCCTCGGTGCGCAGCACAAAGCCGGTGCTGATCATGCCGAGCGGATCGAACAGCCGCTGCTTGAGGAAGTCGTACAGCGGCTGGCCCGAAACGATCTCGATGACGCGGCCGAGCACGTCGGTGGAATGGCCGTAGCGCCACAGCGTGCCTGGCTGACGCCCCAGCGGCAGGCGGGCGATCCGATCGGCAAAGATGGCGTTGTCGAACCGGCCGGCGAACAGATGCGCCCGCTGATACGCCACCATGATCAGCTCGCCGCCGATATATTCGTAAGTGATCCCAGAGGTGTGGCGCAGTAGGTCTTCGATCGTCACCGGACGGTGCGGCGCAACCAGCTTCAGCGCCGGCTTGCCGTGCTTCGTCGCCTCGATCCCGACCTTCACGCGCGCGAACGCCGGGATGTATTTCGCCAGCGCATCGTGTAGTCCCAGCCGTCCCTCGTCGATCAGCATCATCGCCGCGACGCTGGTGATCGGCTTGGTCATCGAATGCAGCGCGAAGATCGTGTCCGGCGTCATCGGGTGCCGCCGCGCAGCGGTGCGCCAGCCGAAGCAACGCTGGTACACAGGCTTGCCGTGCTGCTGGATCAACACCACGGCGCCCGGCAGTTTGCGGGTCGCAATCTCGTGATCGAAGAAAGCAGTGAGCCGCTCCAGTTTGTCGGGATTCGGCACCGGCACCGAAGGCGCGGCGTGCCCCGGCAAAGGCGACATCGCCAGCATTGCGCCGAGGCCTCGCAGAACTTCGCGACGGCTGATCAAAATGAAGGGTGACGGCATGGCGAAGCGGTCCTTGGCGGCCCCCAGGGAACCCCGGTCTTTGCACGCGCACCCCGGTCGGCTCGATCATACTGCGGGGTACGGTCGGTCAGGCCCCTGCTGCGTGTTCATTCCAGCCCTTGGCGCGCAGCCGACACGCCGGGCATTCGCCGCAGCCGTAGCCCCAATCGTGGCGCGCCCCACGCTCGCCGAGATAGCAGGTGTGGGAGTCCTCTCGGATCAGATCGACCAGCGGATCGCCGCCGAGGTCCTGGGCGAGCTGCCATGTGGCAGCCTTGTCGCGCCACATCAGCGGCGTGTGTAAGGTGATGTCGCGCGCCATGCCGAGCGACAGCGCGGTCTGCAGCGCCTGGATGGTGTCGTTGCGGCAATCCGGATAGCCGGAGTAATCGGTCTCGCACATTCCGCCGACAATGTCGGTGATGCCACGCCGATACGCCAGCGCCGCCGCGAAGTTCAGGAAGATCAAATTGCGGCCGGGCACGAAGGTGTTCGGCAGGCCGTCGGCGCCCATCGCGATTGCGACGTCGCGGGTCAGCGCGGTGTCGGAAATTTCCGCCAGCGTCGGGATCGTCAACGTGTGATTGTCGCCGAGCTTGGCGGCCCAGTCGTCGCTGATGGCGCGGAAGCCGTCGAGCAGCCGCGCGCGGCACTCCAGTTCGATCAGATGCCGCTGGCCGTAATCGAAGCCGATGGTCTCGACCTTGGCGAAGCGCGCCAGCGCCCATGCCAGACAGGTTGCGGAGTCCTGCCCGCCGGAGAACAGCACCAGCGCGGTCTTGTCGGAAGAATGCTCGGTCATGGCGCAGCCTCTAGCACTGTGGGGCGTCTCCGCCAATCCGGTGCGGTTTTCGCTGGGATGGCGGCGCCGGTTGCGGCATACGAGACGGGACTTCCTCATGCCTTGGACCCGCCCGATGAACCCTTCCCGCGATATCGCCCGCCTGATCGAGATCATGGCCGCGCTCCGCACTCCGGTGACCGGTTGCCCGTGGGACCTCGAGCAGGACTTCGCCAGCATCGCGCCTTACACCATCGAGGAAGCATTCGAGGTCGCCGAGGCGATTGCCCGCCATGATCTCGACGACCTGCGCGAAGAGCTCGGCGATTTGTTGCTGCAGGTGGTGTTTCACGCCCGGATCGCCGAGGAGCGCGGCGCGTTCGCATTCGGCGACGTGGTCGAGGCGATTACCCGCAAGATGATCCGCCGCCACCCGCACGTCTTCGCCGACGCCAATGGCAATCTGACACCGTCGCACGTCGAGGGCGTCTGGGACCGGATCAAGGCGGAGGAAAAGGCCGAGCGCGCCGCCCGCCGCGGCCTGACCGAACAGCCGTCCAGCTCGGTGCTGGCCGGCGTTAAATCCGGTCAGCCGGCGCTGTCGCGAGCGATGGATCTGCAACGCAAGGCCGCCAAGGTCGGATTCGACTGGAACGATCCGCGCGCGGTGCTCGCCAAGATCCGCGAGGAGACCGACGAGATCGAGGCCGCGCTCGACCGCGGCGATCAGGCGCACATCACCGAGGAGACCGGCGACCTGCTGTTCGCGCTGGTCAACCTCGCCCGCCATGCCAAGGCCGATCCCGAGATCGCGCTGCGCAGCGCCAACGCCAAATTCGAGCGCCGGTTCGCCTATATCGAGCAGGCGCTGGCGGCGCAGGGCCGCACGCCGGATGACGCCACGCTCGCCGAAATGGATGCGCTGTGGAACGAGGCGAAGCGCGCGGAGCCGACGAAATAGCGCCGACCGGTTCCGATCCGGCCCCCGACTCCCTATCTATGCCTGCAGCGAAACAAACGTAGGGGGGCTCGCGAGCATCATGCTCTCGGTGGAATTAGCAATCGTTGTCGTCCTGATCGTCGTCAACGGTCTGCTGTCGATGTCCGAACTGGCGATCGTCTCGTCGCGGCCTGCAAGGCTGTCGATCCTGGCACAGCGGGGCGTCCTCGGCGCCCGCCAGGCGCTCAAGCTGAGCGAAGACCCCGGCCGGTTTCTCTCCACCGTCCAGATCGGCATCACCCTGGTCGGCGTCGCATCCGGCGCGTTCTCCGGCGCGACGCTGGGACAACGGCTGAGCGATTGGCTGACCGCATCCGGCGTGCCGTTCGCCGACATCATCGGCGTCGGATTAGTGGTGACGCTGATCACCTACGGAACGCTGATCATCGGCGAACTGGTGCCGAAGCAGCTCGCGCTGCGGGACCCTGAAGCGGTGGCGGTGAAGGTCGCGCCGGCGATGGTGTTGCTCGCCAGGATCGCGCTGCCGGTGGTGGTGGTACTCGACGTCTCCGGCAAGGCGATGCTGGCGCTGCTGGGCCAGAGCGGCGAGCCCGAGGATAAGGTTTCCGAGGAGGAGATTCACAGTCTGGTGTTGGAAGCCGAGACCGCCGGCGTACTCGAGCCCGGCGAGCGGCAGATGATCGCAGGCGTGATGCGGCTCGGCGACCGCCCGGTCGGCGCGGTGATGACGCCGCGCCCCGAGGTCGACATGATCGATCTTTCGGATCCGCCCGAAGTCATCCGCGCCGCCTTCGTCGAGAGTCCCCATTCAAGGCTGCCGGCCACCGACGGCGATCGCGACGATCCGATCGGCATCATCCAGGCCAAGGACGTCTTGGAAATCTACCTGCGCGGCGACACGCCGGACTTCCGCACGCTGGTGCGCGACGCGCCGGTGATCCCCTCCTCGGCCGACGCCCGCGACGCGCTGCTGATGCTGCGCAATAACTCGGTGCATATGGGATTGGTGTACGACGAATTCGGCGGCTTCGAAGGCGTGGTCAGCACCGCCGACATTCTGGAATCGATCGTCGGTGCGTTCAGCTCCGAAGACGGCCCGCCGGAGCCCGCCGCCGTGCGACGCGACGACGGCTCCTATCTGATCGCGGGTTGGATGCCGGTCGACGAATTCGGCGATCTGCTCGGCGTTCTGGTGCCGACGCCGCGCGATTACCACACCGTGGCGGGCCTGGTACTGTCGCATCTCGGCGCGTTGCCGAGTGTCGGCGACAAGTTCGACTTCCAGGGCTGGCGGTTCGAGATCCTCGACCTCGATCACCGCCGGATCGACAAGATCCTCGCGAGCCGCCTGCCCGACGACGAAGCCTCGCCATGACCGAGCCGCCACCGCTGCACGAACGACGGCAGGCGCGTGCGCTGGCCGCGGTGCGGCTGCTGCATACCGCGATCTGGGCGTTCTTCGCCTCGTCGATCGTCGCCATCCCGGTCACAGTCTGGTTCGGGCAACTGGTCGCCGCGCTGTGGCTGAGCGTGTTCGTGTGGGGCGAAGTGTTTGTGCTGCTGCTGAACCGGATGCGCTGTCCGCTGACCACGCTGGCGGCGCGCTACACTGACGACCGCGCTGACAATTTCGACATCTGCCTGCCGCGCTGGCTGGCCCGCTATACCAGCGGCTGTTCGGCACGCTGTTCGCCCTTACCCAGCTCCAACTCGGCTGGGCTCTGCTGGTGCGCTGACCGCTTCGCCGGCACCCAAGCCGCAGTTCCTCTGAAACGGCGACGGCCGCTGCACAAGGAGCGCAGCGGCCGTCGGCTGACACATCATCCCCGGCCGATCGCGGCCGGAGGGGAAAGGCTGTGCAAAGGAGCTCAGAACGGGATGTCGTCGTCCATGTCGCTGCGGCCGCCGCCGCTGCTGGCCGGCATCGGGCGCCGGGCACCGCCGCCGCCCGACGGGCCGCTGGAGCCGAAATCGCCGCCGGAATTGTCGTCGCCGTAGCCGCCGCCACCACCGCCACCGCTGCGGCCGTCGAGCATCGTCAGCGTCGAGTTGAAATTCTGCAGCACAACCTCGGTGCTGTAGCGCTCAGCGCCGCTCTGATCGGTCCATTTGCGCGTCTGGAGCTGGCCTTCGATATAAACCTTCGCGCCTTTTCTCAGGTACTGCTCGGCGACCTTGCACAACCCTTCGTTGAAGATCACCACGCGATGCCATTCGGTCTTTTCCTTGCGCTCGCCGGTGGCGCGGTCGCGCCAGGACTCCGAGGTCGCAATCCGCAGATTCGCGATCGGACGTCCATCCTGGGTCCGCTTGATCTCCGGATCGGCGCCGAGGTTTCCGACCAGGATCACCTTGTTCACGCTGCCCGCCATCGACGTCTCCTCTCAAAATCAACCAACTGCTCGCCGCTCCGCACGCCGATCCGGCGTCTCAGCGACCTTCCGCCCAAGCGCTTACGCTGTCGGCGCCGCGTCGCCCATACGCCCACGCGCGAAAATACCCGCAGCGCCCGCGTTATCCACCGCGGCGAGCAACACAATTATGTTCTATTTTTGTTCCGATGAGAAGCGCAAAGTCAGCCACCTGCGAGACGCGCCGCACCGGCGCGTAGTACCGCAGATGGCTGGATCGGTATCTAGGATGCAATTTCAGGATTACGTTCCGCTATTACCAGTTTCAGAGCGATTTTTTGCGCGCGATTGTTGCAAATCGGCGACGTCGCACGCATCAAGACGAGCGTATAGTCACAGCCGGAATTTGAGATGGGCACTCGCGCTTCCTTTGGTCCGCAGCGGGACAACTGGCGGATCAGGAACCGGTGAAGCAAACAACCGGAGAATTGCGATGAAGAAATTTCCGTTGGGGACCGTTGGTCTGATTGCGTTGGGTGGCCTGATTGCCACGAGTTCGGTGCCGGCGATGGCCGCCGACCTCGCGGCCCGCCCCTACCCCAAGGCGCTGCCGATGATCCCGGTGATGTACAACTGGTCCGGCTTCTACGTCGGCGCCAATGGCGGCTGGGGCACCAGCCGCAACTGCTGGGACTTCGCCGGCACCACGGCGCAACCGCTTGCAGCCAACTTGGGCGAGGGTTGCCACGATGCCTCAGGCGGCACAGTCGGCGGCCAGTTTGGTTATGTTTGGCAGATAGGAGCCTGGGTATTTGGTCTCGAAGCTCAAGGCAACTGGGCCGACTTCAAGGGGACTAATGTGAGCCTTCTCCCCACGCCGGGGACGATCAACGATTCTAATGTGGACGCATTCGGCCTATTCACCGCCCGCGTCGGCTACGCGTGGGAAAACACGCTGATCTATGCCAAGGGCGGTGCGGCGCTCACAGGCGACAAATACACAGTGTATGGCACTAGGACAGGCGCGGTCACCGACACAGCTAAAGAAATCCGATGGGGCGCGTCGGTAGGTGCTGGTTTGGAATACGGCTTCGCTCCTGCCTGGTCGATCGGTTTCGAGTACGACCACCTGTTCATGGGAAACCGCGACATCGCCTTTGCGACCACCTCCGTCGACCGCATCAACCAGGACCTTAACGTCGTTAGCGCCCGCATCAATTATCGATGGGGAGGCCCAGTCGTGGCGCGGTATTGAGCTTCTGGGCGCTTACGACAGCCGCGAAGGCTAACGACGAGGACACTCGCCGCTCTTCTGTGTCCAAGTATAGATTCCACGGGGGCCGGCCTCCGAGGTTGACAGGGCAAGAGCAGAATTATTCAATCAAATGTTGCAGCCCGGCTACAGACTTCTGTCTTTTTCCGCGTATCATGTGTGCAGTTGATTGATTTGCGCCGTGCCCATTGGAGAGCGAAATGAAGAAATTTCTTCTTTGTACTACCGGAATGATTGCGCTAAGCGCACCCGCCTCAGCAGCTGATATGGCTGCCCGTCCTTACACAAAAGCACCGCCTCCTATAGTTGCAGCGATGTACGATTGGTCCGGTTTTTATATCGGCGCCAATGCGGGTTGGGGACAAAGTCGCGACAACCGCTATAGGACCGATCGCAATCCGGCCTTGGACCTTGGTGCCTATAACGCCAACGGCGCAACGGCTGGTGGCCAAATCGGCTATCGTTGGCAAACCGGTGCCTGGGTATTCGGCGTTGAAGCACAGGGAAACTGGGCCGATTTTCATGGTAGTATACAGAATCAATTTAACCTAGCGAACCAGATTTACTCGAAGACTGACGCTTTCGGTCTGTTCACCGGCCAAGTCGGCTACGCCTGGAACAACATACTACTCTACGTCAAGGGCGGCGCTGCGGTGACTGATCGCCAGTACGAATTCATCTCGAACGCTACTGGTGCCGCGACAGCGGTTACGGACTATCACACTCGCTGGAGTGGGACTGTCGGTGGGGGATTCGAGATCGGCTTCGCTCCGAACTGGTCTATCGGAGTGGAATACAATCACATCTTCGAAAATCGCCACGACGTTCAGTTCAATAGCGCAGCTACTGGTGCGCCGATCGCCGGGAGTTACGAATCGGGTGGGGATACCGATCTCGTGCTAGCCCGCATCAATTATCGCTGGGGCGGCCCGGTGGTGGCGCGCTACTGAGAACCGCTTCGCTGCACTCAGCTTCGGTTCGGAAGGCCGGCCTCGCGCCGGCCTTCTGCATTTCCGGGCGCAGGTTCCGGACCGAAACGCGGGAGCCGCTGCGGCGCGACCTTTCGGCCTTTGTCCGGTCGGACTGGAAACCGCGCCAGTCGGACGCAACAATCCGGTTGATGGCGCACCGAGGCTCTGGCAATCGCGCCTCGTTCTTCCTATGTTCCGATTTCAGCCCATCCGGCGTCAGCTCCGGTCGCTCCGGCGCGCGCCCCAACCGGCGCGTTTCCGCGCGTCTGGACACCCGCATGGACGAAGTGATCAAGGCGAAGCGTCAGACCCCCGCGGCCTCGAGCCGGACCGCCATCACCATTCGTGGCGCCCGCGAGCACAATCTCAAGAACGTCGACGTCACCATCCCGCGCGATAAGCTCGTGGTGTTCACCGGCCTGTCCGGCTCCGGCAAGTCGTCGCTGGCGTTCGACACCATCTATGCCGAGGGTCAGCGCCGCTATGTCGAGTCGCTGTCGGCCTATGCCCGGCAATTCCTCGAGATGATGCAGAAGCCGGACGTCGACCAGATCGACGGCCTGTCGCCAGCGATCTCGATCGAGCAGAAGACCACCTCGAAGAACCCGCGCTCGACCGTCGGCACCGTGACCGAGATCTACGACTACATGCGCCTCTTATGGGCGCGCGTCGGCGTGCCCTACTCGCCGGCGACCGGCCTGCCGATCGAGAGCCAGACGGTATCGCAGATGGTCGACCGGGTGCTGGCGATGCCCGAAGGCACCCGGCTGTATCTGCTGGCGCCGGTGGTGCGTGGCCGCAAGGGCGAGTACCGCAAGGAGCTCGCCGACTGGCTGAAGAAGGGCTTCCAGCGCGTCAAGATCGACGGCAGCTTCCACGAGCTCGCCGAAGCGCCGACGCTCGACAAGAAATTCCCGCACGACATCGACGTCGTGGTCGACCGCATCGTGGTGCGTCCCGACATCGGCCAGCGCCTCGCCGAGAGTTTCGAGACCGCGCTGAAGCTGGCCGAGGGGCTGGCGGTGATCGAGTTCGCGGATGCGCCCGCCGCGGCGGCCGCACCGGCGCCCGCTCCTGACGAGCCCGGCGACAAGAAGAAAAAGGCCGACAAGAAGGTCGCCAAGATCCACGACAAGAGCGGCGCCGAGCGCATCCTGTTCTCGGAGAAATTCGCCTGCCCGGTGTCCGGCTTCACCATTCCGGAGATCGAGCCCAGGCTGTTTTCGTTCAACAACCCCTACGGCGCCTGTCCGGAATGCGGCGGCCTCGGCATCGAGCAGCACATTGACGCTGACCTGGTCGTGCCCGACAAGGAACTGACGCTGCGCAAGGGCGCGATCGCGCCGTGGGCGAAGTCGTCCTCGCCGTACTACCTGCAGACGCTGACCGCGCTCGGCAAGCATTACAAATTCACGCTCGACACCAAGTGGAAGGACCTCCCCAAGAAGGTCCAGAACGTGCTGCTGCACGGCTCCGGCGACGACGAGATCAAGTTCTCCTACGAGGACGGCGTCCGCTCCTACGACACCAAGAAGCCGTTCGAAGGCGTCGTCACCAATATCGAGCGCCGCTTCCGCGAGACCGAGAGCGAATGGGCGCGCGAGGAGCTCGGCAAGTACTTCTCCGACGTGCCGTGCGATGCCTGCGCCGGCCATCGCCTCAAGCCGGAGGCGCTGTGCGTCAAGATCGGGGGGAAGCATATCGGCGAGGTCTCCGAGCTGTCGGTCAAGGCCGCCGGCGACTGGTTCACCTCGGTGCCCAAGCTGCTCAACACCCAGCAGAACGAGATCGCCGTTCGTATCCTGAAGGAGATCCGCGACCGGCTCAGCTTCCTGCTCGACGTCGGCCTCAACTACCTGACGCTGTCGCGCTCGTCCGGCACGCTGTCGGGCGGCGAGAGCCAGCGCATCCGCCTCGCCTCGCAAATCGGCAGCGGCCTCACCGGCGTGCTCTACGTGCTCGACGAGCCGTCGATCGGCCTGCACCAGCGCGACAACGCCCGGCTGCTCGACACCCTCAAGCGGCTGCGCGATCTCGGCAACACCGTGATCGTGGTCGAGCACGACGAGGACGCCATCCTGCTCGCCGACCATGTGCTCGACATCGGCCCCGGCGCGGGCGTCCATGGCGGCCACATCATCGCCCAAGGCACGCCGGCCGAGATCATGCGCAATCCGAAGTCGCTGACCGGCAAGTATCTGACCGGCGAATTGTCGGTGCCGGTGCCGGAGCGCCGGCCGCCGAACCATCGCCGCACCCTGAAGCTGGTCAACGCTCGCGGCAACAATCTGAAGAACGTGACCGCCGAAATCCCACTGGGCCTGTTCACCTGCGTCACCGGTGTCTCCGGCGGCGGCAAGTCGACGCTGTTGATCGACACCTTCTACAAGGCGATCGCGCGCAAGCTGAACAACGCCAGCGAACCGCCGGCGCCGCACGACCGCATCGAGGGCCTCGAGCACATCGACAAGATCATCGACATCGACCAGTCGCCGATCGGCCGCACCCCGCGCAGCAATCCCGCGACCTACACCGGCGCGTTCACACCGATCCGCGAGTGGTTCGCCGGCCTGCCCGAGTCCAAGTCGCGCGGCTACGAGCCGGGCCGGTTCTCGTTCAACGTCAAGGGCGGCCGCTGCGAGGCCTGCCAGGGCGACGGCGTCATCAAGATCGAGATGCACTTCCTGCCCGACGTCTACGTCACCTGCGACGTCTGCAAGGGCAAGCGCTACAACCGCGAAACGCTCGACGTGCTGTTCAAGGGTAAGTCGATCGCCGACGTGCTCGACATGACGGTCGAGGAAGCCGCCGAGTTCTTCAAAGCGGTGCCGCGCGTGCGCGAAACCTTCAAGACGCTGCAGCGCGTCGGCCTCGACTACATCCATGTCGGCCAGCAGGCCACCACGCTGTCCGGCGGCGAAGCCCAGCGCGTCAAGCTTGCCAAGGAGCTCTCTAAGCGCGCCACCGGCCGCACCCTCTACATCCTCGACGAGCCGACCACCGGCCTGCACTTCCACGACGTCGCCAAGCTACTCGAAGTGCTGCACGAGCTGGTGGCGCAGGGCAACACCGTGGTGGTGATCGAACACAATCTCGAAGTCATCAAGACCGCCGACTGGGTCATCGACCTCGGCCCCGAAGGCGGCGACGGCGGCGGCGAAATCGTCGCCTGGGGCCCGCCGGAAGACATTGTCAAAGCGCCGAGGAGCTACACGGGGAAGTTCTTGAAGCCGGTGTTGGAGAAGAAGAGGCCGGCGAAGGCGGCGAAGAGGAAGGCGGACGAGGCGGCGGAGTGATGTAATTGAGAAACCGATTTGGTTTAAGCCGCAACATTCCTGCTGATGTTCGGCGCCAAGTCCGACGACGAGATGGATTTGGCTGCATTGTTTGCGGAAAAGCCATCTACGACTACGAGCATATTAACCCCGAATTTGCCGACGCAACACGGCATGACCCTGATGGAATTGTGCTACTTTGCATAAGTTGTCACGGTAAGAAGACGCGAGGCTTTCTTTCCTTAGAGACAATCTGCGCCGCACGAGCCAACCCTAAATGCAAGCAACAAGGCTTCTCGTTTGAGCCTCTGGACATCGGCCAATCACCTCCGCAAATCATCATTGGCACACTTGAGGCAATAGGTGTTCAGTCCCTTATTGAGATAGACGGCGTCAGTATTTTTTCGATAGCTACCCCGGCTGCAGATAAGCTGCCTTTTCGCGTAAACGCCCAGCTCAGCGACGACAATGGCGCGGAGATCTTGCGAATAGTCGACAACGAATGGAGAAGCTCTGCCGACAATTGGGACGTTGAAACATCCGCTGCTCGAATTACTATCCGTCGAGGGGTTGGTGATATTGTTCTCGCCTTGAGGGTCGAGCCGCCCAGATTAATTGTAATTGAACGTCTATCGATGTTCTTCCGCGGAACAACAATTCGATGTGCCGAGAAGGAGGAGATTGAGATCATTACGCCTTCGGGGCGGGTACTTTCATCCGGGGGCATGTCTCTAAAAGGCTGCCGAGTTGGGATACAGGTGGATCACAACGGCCTATCCGTTGGTGTGGGTGGAGGCGCAGTATCGATCAGACAAATGACGCTCTCTTGCCAAAAGCCAAGATGGCTAAGCGCTTCTAATAACATTCGGCGGAACAGCCCTTGTAACTGTGGAAGCGGCCAGAAGTATAAGCATTGTTGCGGCGCGTTTCTTAAGAAGCGAGGATAGGCAGGAAGATCGAGAACAGCAGACATGGCACGCTCCGCACGCTCTTGCCTAAACGCTGAGCAGCAAGCGTAGCCCCATGAGCGAAGCCACACCTGGGGCTATAGCTTGCCGCATATCGCTGCGCTGATGCGGACTAACACGCGGCGCGACCGCGTCGCTGCAATTTGAATCGCCCTGCCGCTCCCTCGCGTCTACACTCCCCCCATGTCCCGCCTCACCTCCCTCACGCTCGCCGTCGCCCTCGCCCTGCTCCCCGCCCCCGCCTCGGCGGCTTCGCACAAGAAGCACGCCAAGCGCTCGCAGGGCCACGGCTTCCTGCCGGGCTATGTGCAGCCGCCGAACAATGCTGTGCCGTTGTTCATGCAGAAGCTGTCGCCGGCGCAGCGGGCGATGCTGCGGCCGAAGCGGCCGTGGTACATCGATCCGACGCCGGATTATTATCGCTGGAACGGCCCCTGGAGCGGCGAGTGGCGCTATCCCGGCCGCGCCGGCTTCTATCGCGGCCGCTACAACGGCGGCAGCTTCGGGCCGTGCTGGACGCAGACGCCGATCGGGCCGATCTGGAATTGCGGGAAGTAGAGCTCGGTTACGGCCAACGCGGGGCGACGATTTCGACGACGGCTTCCGCCTGCTTCGCGGCGAAGACAAGAGCCGCATTTATGTCTTCGTTATCGAGGTAGGCGTAGTCCTGCAGGATCTCGTCACGCGGCGCGCCGGAAGACAGTAACGCGAGCACATCTGCGACGCTGATCCGCATACCGCGGATGCAAGGCCGGCCGTGGAGCACCTCAGGGTCGATCGTGATGCGCGCCAGAAGGTCCGACATCTGTTCCTCCGAGGCGCCAAGGCCAACATGGAACGGCCAGGCTGTCAGTCGTCGCCGATCCGCTCCCAAGCCCCCCGGCACGCACCCGGCGCCCCGTCACCGCCCCCATTGCATCCCGCGCCCGTCCCGGGCCAATAATCCGGGATGACGCTGCACGATGTCCGACTCGCCGTTCGCCGGCTCTACGACGGGGCGACTCCGCGCGGGGTCGCGTTCCGCTACGGCCTGTTGGCGTTCGATGTCGTCACCCTGCTGTTCATCGTCGGAACTTCGTTCCTGCCGCGAACGCCGATCATCGAGACGTTCGATCTGGCGTTCGGGGTCTTGATCATGATCGACTTCACCGCGCGGCTATACGCCAGCCGGCGACCGATGCTGGAGTTCGGCCGGCTGGCGACCTGGACCGACCTGGTCGCGATCGCCTCGTTCCTGGCCCCGCTGCCCGGCGAGGGCGCGGGCTTCCTGCGCATCCTGCGCACGCTGCGTGCGTTCCAGGATTACCAGATGCTGACCCGGCTGCGCAGCGACAGCAGCTTCTTCCGCCGCCACGAAGACGTGGTGATCGCCGTGGCGCGGCTGGCCGTGTTCATCTTCGTGATGACGGCGATCGTCTACGAGACCCAGCACTTCCGTAATCCGCAGATCGCCAACTATGCCGACGCGCTGTACTTCACCGTCACCGCGCTGACCACCACCGGGTTCGGCGACATCACGTTGCCCGGCACGTTGGGGCGAATGATCAGCGTGGTGATCATGATCTTCGGCGTGACGCTGTTCTTCAATCTGGCGCGCGCGCTGATCAGTCCGAACAAGGTGCGCTTCCCTTGCCCGACCTGTGGACTGCAGCGGCACGACGCCGATGCGGTGCATTGCAAGGCGTGCGGCACCGTGCTGAATATTCCGGACGAGGGGCGCAACTGAACCTGTTGCGGCGCCCTCGATACCGACAGGACCCGCCATGTTCAGCCGCCGTCTCGTGCTCGCCTCGCTCGCCGCCCTCACTGTGCCAGCCGCGGCGCTGGCACAGGCTCCCAGGCAGAAATCCGGCGATCCTGCCGCACTGCTCACCAGGCTCTACAAGGCCGCCGCCAAGGACAATGCCGGCGGCGCCTTCGTCAACAACGCCAAGGAGCGCGCGAAGTATCTGTCGACGTCGTTCGCCGCACTGTGGACCAAGGCCGAGGCCAAGGTGCCGGACGGCGAGATCGGGCCGATCGATTTCGATCCGGTGAGCAATTCGCAGGATCCGGACATCAAGTCGTTCGTGATCAAGACGGAGCAACAGGACGATGCGCGGGCAACGCTGGCGGTGGCGCTGATCGGCAGCCAGCGACGCAAGGTCGGCGTCGACAGCGTGATCCGCTACGATCTGGTGCGGGACGGCGCCTCGTGGCGGATCGACGACATCCGCGGCAGCGTCGAGGGCCAACCCTGGTCGGTACGGCAGATGCTCGAGGCATCGCTGAAAAACTAATCGAGTCCGTCAACGCGCACGACCGCCGCCGGCGCGACGTAATGTGTACCGTGACGCACGACATCTTCGCAATGGCTCCGGGATTCTCCGGGTTGCGCGACGCAGTCCGGTGTGGCCATACCCTCGGCACGATCCATCGTCGCTGGCAGCAGCCGCGACAAAGCTTCGCTGCCATGCCACGCACCCTTGACATCACCGGGCGCGGCATCACTTGACAGCCAACGGCACGTCCGGCTCCGGCCGGCGCGCCGAACATTGAGAATGAGGGGACGCTATGAGCGGGACTACGACCGAAGCCGATGTGCGCGACAACAAGGCGCTGAACCGCTTCGAACTCGACTCCCATGGCGAGATCGCGTTCGCCAATTATCGCCGCGCCGGCGGCCGCGTCGTCATCACCCACACCGAGACCCCGCCCCCGCTGCGCGGGCGCGGCATCGCCTCGCGTCTGGTGCGCGGCGCGCTCGATCTGATCCGCGCCGAGGGCGCCAAGGTCAGCGCCGGCTGCGGATTCGTCGCCGATTATCTCGACGCTCACCCCGAATACGCCGACCTTACCGCCTGAGGCCTTGGCCGGGCCGCGTGCGCCGTCCGGCAATTGCCCGCTGCGGTCCGCTGTGGCATCGGTTCCCTTGCGCGCGGCGCGTAGGCAGATCCTTTGATCGCCTGCGGTCGCGCTCCGCAGGAGCCGTGAAGATGACTGTTTCACCGCCGCCGGGCTTTCAACCGTTTGCCGTTCAGGACGGCTACATCGGCACCAACGGGCCGTATTATTGGCGTCAAGGCGCCGACGGCCAGCCGGAGTTCGGCTTCCTCAGCGACGAGCGTCACGGCAATCCCAACGGCGTGCTGCACGGCGGCGCGCTGCTCGGCTTTCTCGATACCATCCTGGGATTTTCGGTGGTGCTTGCGGGACAGCGGCGTTGCGCCACGGTGTCGCTCGACAGCCGCTTCATCGCCACCATCGAGCCCGGCGGCTGGATCACCGGCCGCACCACGATGAAGAAGCTGTCGCGCAGCCTGGCCTTCATCGACGCCGAAGCGCTCGCCGGCGACAAGCTGCTGGTGACCACCAGCGCGGTGTTCAGGATCTTCGAGTCCTAACGCGTCGTCACGCGGCAATGCCGTGCCGCAAGCGTGCGGCACGGCAGATCGTCCGAGATGCCGTGTGAAATTAGTGCTTGATATCGGCCGGCAGCTTGCCGCCATTGGCCGCCAGCTTCGCCATCACCTGCTTGTGCAGCCAGATGTTCATCGTGGCGGAATCGTTCATATCGCCGCTGTAGCCGAGCTCCTTGGCGAGCTCTTTGCGGGCCGACAGGCTGGAATCGATATCGAGCGCCTTCATCAGATCGACGATCGAGGTGCGCCACTCCAGCTTCTCGCCCTTGGCCTTCACCGCTTTGTCCAGGATCGGGGCGACGTCGACGGTTTCCGCCGGAGCGGTTTGCGCCGGCGCAGTGCCGGACCCAGCCGTCGTCGTTGTCGACGCGGTCCCGGGCGCCGCGGCGGCGCTGTCGCCGAAAATCGCGCTCATGATCTTGCCGAAAATGCTCATCTGAACTCCCCCTGTTGCGATGCCACGCATCGTCCGCTTCAACAACGTGGATGCCCGTTGGGTTCCCCGCGCGGATCATCGACGCGGCACGAATGCCGCGCCGAAACAGCCTGCACTGCAGCATCGCTCGCTCACCAAAGCTTGAGCAACCACTGGCCGCGAACGGCGTTACGTTACCACCACAGGTCGCGGCAAGTTCGGGTCACAAGACCAGTTCGTTCGTTGCTCTCGCGTCTGGCTCCTTCTGATCGTTCGTGTCCGCGCAAGAAGCGCCCGGCCCGCCGTCCTCGGCGCAACGGCCGGTGATCACCAGTGTCGATCATGGGAGGACGCTACGCATGGCCACGACCTATTCATCCGCTTCACCGGCGATCGCTGAGGACCAGACCGCCCCCGCCGTTCATCGCATTGGCATCGCCGATCTCGGGGCTGCGCTTCGGCAAGGCTGGGACGACTTCAAGGCGGTGCCGAGCCACGCCGTCATGCTGGTGCTGATCTATCCGGCACTGGGTCTGGTGCTGGCGCGGCTGGTGCACGGATACGCGGTGCTGCCGCTGCTGTTTCCACTCGCCGCCGGCTTCGCACTGCTCGGCCCGTTCGCCGCGCTCGGGCTGTACGAACTCAGCCGGCGCCGCGAGCGTGGCGAACCCGCCTCGGCGTGGGATGCGCTCGCCGTGCTGCGGTCACCATCGCTCGGCGCCATGCTCGGCTTCGGCACCATCCTGCTGGCGCTGTTTCTAGTCTGGCTTGCGGTCGCGCAGGCGATCTACGTCTCGCTGTTCGGTTACGCTCCGGCCGCCGCAATTCCGGATTTCGTCCGCCGGGTGCTGACCACGCCGGAAGGCTGGAGCCTGATCCTGCTGGGCTGCGGCGTCGGCTTCCTGTTCGCGCTGGCGGCGCTGTGCCTCAGCGTGGTGGCGTTCCCGATGATGCTGGATCGGCAGTCCGGCATCGGCGATGCGATGGCGACCTCGCTCCGGGTCGTGGCGGCCAATCCGCTGCCGATCGCCGCTTGGGGCGGGATCGTCGCGGTGCTGCTGGTGGTTGGCTCGTTGCCGGCTTTCCTCGGACTTGCGGTGGTCGTTCCGCTGCTCGGTCACGCCACCTGGCATCTCTATCGCAAGGCAGTCGAGCGCAATCCGAATCCGCCGTCGATCCCGCCGTCTCGCTCGCCCAAGCGGTCAGCCGCAGACTTTCCGGCCAATCTGCTGCAGTGGAAGCGCAGAAGCACCTGAAGCATCAGCCTTCGCCCAGCTTCGAATCCGACCGCCGACCTCCCCTCAAAGGTCGGCGGCCGTCTTGTGCATTGCGGCAGGTCAAATCCCTGAATCGCCATGAATGGTCATTCACGACCTCCGTATATATGCGTATAACGCATGGGAACGGACCAGATTGTTCGAACGTCTTAACCCGGAGGGAGGAGACTTCCGGAACTAGAATTCTCCCGCTGACGGCAATTCTCGGACGAGAGGCGTCATATTGATCTGATAATGCACTATATTTTTGCTCGTAGTGCCACGAGGCGGTTTCCATTCGGTTCCGCGCTTTGAGCTGCGAGCAGATCGCAGTACCTAGACCTGCCCGGAGGAGTTAATCATTCCTTCCCGACGGTATGCATTCACGGCTTAGCTGCGGTGCAACATTTTCGCTGCTGGATTTGCGACTCGTCGCCTATATTCCTTTTGACGCTTCGGTTCTTCCGAAGAACTGAATCGTGGACAAGGAGACCATCCCATGCTGCTTTCGCTCATCCGCGCGATCCGCGCGTTCCGGGACTACCAGCGCAATGTCGCCGAACTGTCCCAGCTCAGCGATCGCGAACTGGCCGACATCGGACTTGACCGTTCGGACATCCCGCGCGTCGCTTCGGGTCACTACAACGGCTGACCCGCCTCTTCTGTTTCTGCCCTTTACGGCCAACGCCCGCCTTCTGGCGGGCGTTGTCGTTTGTGGCGGAGCTGAGCAGCGCACAGGACGGGAAACGGATTTGATCCGAGGCTGAAACACGCTAGCTGTAGCCGATGACCAGCAGACCCGACTCCTCCTCCCCCGTTGTTCACGTCATTGGCGCCGGCCTTGCCGGTTCGGAAGCCGCCTGGCAAATCGCGCGCGCCGGTGTGCGCGTCGTGCTGCACGAGATGCGGCCGATCCGGACTACGGAGGCGCACAAGACAGATAGTCTTGCCGAGCTGGTGTGCTCGAATTCGTTCCGCTCCGACGATGCCGCCAACAACGCGGTCGGGCTGCTGCACGCCGAGATGCGCAAGCTCGGCTCATTGATCATGCAGGCCGCTGACGCCAATCAGGTCCCAGCCGGGGGCGCGCTTGCGGTCGATCGCGACGGCTTTTCGGCCGCGGTCACGAAGGCGCTGGCCGAGCATCCGCAAATCGAGATCCGCCGCGAAGAGATTGGCGGCCCGCCGCCGCAGGACTGGACCAACGTCATCGTCGCGACCGGCCCGCTCACGTCCGCACCGCTCGCCGAGGCGATCCGCAGCCTGACCGACGAATCGGCACTCGCGTTCTTCGATGCCATCGCGCCGATCGTGCATCGCGACTCGATCGATATGTCGGTCGCCTGGTTCCAGTCGCGCTACGACAAGGTCGGCCCCGGCGGTACCGGCGCTGACTATCTGAATTGCCCGATGACCCGCGAGCAGTACGACGCCTTCGTCGACGCGCTGATCGAGGGCGAAAAGGTCGATTTCAAAGATTGGGAAAAGGACACGCCGTATTTCGACGGCTGCCTGCCGATCGAGGTGATGGCCGAGCGTGGCCGTGAGACGCTGCGCCACGGTCCGATGAAGCCGGTCGGACTGACCAATCCGCACAACCCGACGGTCAAGCCCTACGCCATCGTCCAGCTCCGCCAGGACAACAAGCTGGGCACGCTGTACAACATGGTCGGCTTCCAAACCAAGTTGAAGCACGGCGCGCAACTGCGCGTTTTCCGAACCATCCCTGGGCTGGAAAACGCCGAATTTGCAAGGCTTGGCGGACTACATCGCAACACGTTTCTGAACTCGCCGAAGCTGCTCGACCAGAGCCTCCGGCTGCACGCGGCGCCGCGGTTGCGGTTCGCCGGGCAGATGACCGGCTGCGAGGGCTACGTCGAGTCCGCGAGCGTCGGCCTATTCGCCGGACTGGCCGCCGCGGCCGATGCGCTCGGCCAGTCGCTGACCCCACCGCCCCCGAGCACGGCACTCGGCGCCCTGCTCGGCCACATCACCGGCGGCCACATCGAAACCATCGACGCCGGCCCGCGCTCGTTTCAGCCGATGAACATCAATTTCGGCCTTTTCCCGCCGCTCGCCAATCCGCCGACCAAAGGACCCGACGGCAAGCGCCTGCGCGGCCCGGAAAAATCGGTCGCACGCAAGCAGGCGCTGTCCGCCCGCGCGCTCGACGATCTGGACGGCTGGATCGCCGCGCATCTGAAGCTGGCGAAGGCGGCGTAGCTCTCCAACGTCACTGCGAGGAGCGAAGCGACGAAGAAGTCCAGCATTTCGCGCTGGACCCTGGGTTGCGTCGCTGCATTCGCGATGACGTAATGGTCTACCGAAACGACCCACTCCGGCTCGCGCGCCACAGCGTCCACAGTGTCGACAGCCGCGAGCGGTCGAACGGCGTGAACGGATCGCGCTCCTGGGCGCCCAGGGGGTCGAGATCGCGGCGGGCGAGCGCCAGAGGCAGGAAGGCGGGGCGAACGGCTGCCGGCAGGTCGCCGAGCTCCTGCAGTGCCTGATCGAGATGCTTGCGCGCCTCGCCGATCACCTCGGTGAGTGCCGCGCGTAGCGCTGGCACCGCCTGCCCACTGAACACCTGCTCCAGCTCGCAGCCGTGCCGCTGCAGCACGTCGTTTGGCAGATAGAGTTGGCGGCGCGCGGAATCGTAAGACAGCCGCGCCACGAACCGTGCGATCCCGACCGCGACGCCGGCATGGCGCGCGACGTGATCGATCGCATCGGCGTGTTGATCGCCCCCCTGCCCGAGCACCCGCGCCCCGAGTGCCAGCAGCGACCCTTCCGTGTCGGCGAGATGCGGCTCGAGCACCGTCCAGTCCGGCATCGGGTCGTTGTAGAGATCGAAGATGTGGGCCTCGATCAGCCGGGTCAGCGGTTCGACCGGCAGGGCATACGCGGCGATGGTCTGCGTCAGCTCGGCCGCGACCGGATTGCCCTCGGCGCCGCCATGCGCGGTGCCGGCAAGCAGATCGCTCCACCATTGCAGCCGCATCTCGCCGGGCAGCGGCTGGCTGACCTGACCGCGAACCCGGACGATTTCGGCATTGAACGCAGCGAGCGCAAACAGCGGCCGGCGCTGCGCGGGCGCAACGAACAGCGACGCCGCATAGCGGTCGAAGTCGGCCTCGCGCACCAATGCCGCGCAGAATGCCGCATCGCTGTCGCCAGAATCGCTCATGGCACAGCGATGAGCGCCGCCGCCACCCGACGGCGCTCGCCGATCATGATGTTGTAGGTGCGGATCGCCGGCGCCGTCTGCATGGTGTCGAGCACGACATTCACCGCGCGCAGCGCCTCGCGCAATTGGCGCGGCGCGATCCAGACGTCGGCGCCGGTGCCGACGAGCAGCGTGTCGATCGCGTTGGCGTTGTCGAACACCCGCTGCAGGCTGTAGCGGTCGATCTGTTCCGGCTTGGTGACATCCCAGCCCCACACCGCATCGGGCAAAAACAGCAGCGATCCCTGATGCGACATGTCGGCAAAATAGAAGCCGCCTTTGCCATAGGCGTCGATCGCCGCAGTGCGCGGAAAGTGCGGAATGTCGGAGCGTTGCGCCAAGCTAGCGTCCCGGTCGAGAGTTCGCGAGAAATCACAGCATCAGGTCGGACCGCGCGGTCGATCGACGACCGCGCAGCGCAGATAGTCCGCTTTCGCGGGTGTTACCGCTTCTTCGGCTTGCCGGCCTTGGCCGGCTTGGCCACCGGCGCCGGATCAGACGGCGCGGAATCGACGAACTTGGCCGGGATTTCCTCGGCCGCGGGCGGCGCAACCGGCTCGGGCTTCGCCGGCTTTTCAGCCGGCTCCTCGAGCCGATGGGTGCCGACACCGAGATAGATCAGGATCGGCGCCGCGATGAAGATCGAGGTGTAGGTGCCGACCAGCACCACGCCGAACATCATCACCGCGGTGAACGAGTGGATCGCGTGGCCGCCGAACAGAAGCAGCGCGAGCAACGCCAGCGTCACGGTGACGTGGGTGATGATCGAGCGCGACAGCGTGGAGTTGATCGACTCGTTGAGAAGCTGCGGCATCGGCATCTTCTTGTAGCGCCGCAGCATCTCGCGGATACGGTCGTAGATCACGACGGTGTCGTTGAGCGAGTAGCCGAGAATGGTCAGCAGCGCCGCGATCGAGGTCAGGTCGAAGTCGACCTGACTGATCGACATGAAGCCGATCGTCAGCACGATGTCGTGGACGTTGGCGATCATCGCGCCGAGCGCGAACTGCCATTCGAACCGGAACCAGAGATAGACCAGGATGCCAAGGATCGCGAGCATCAGGCCGAGCATGCCGAAGGCCAGCAACTCGCTGGAGACACGCGGGCCGACCACTTCGACGCGGCGGTAGTCCACCGAATCGCCGAGCGCGGCACGCACCTTCTGCACCGCCGCCTGCTGCGCCTGATCGCCGCCGGGCTGTTCGGCAACACGGATCAGCACCTCGGCGGGACCGCCGAACTGCTGGAGTTGCACGTCGCCGAGGCCGAGCTTGCTCAGTGTGGCCCGCATTTCGGCGATGTCGGCGGCGCCGGAATGGGCGCGGACTTCGAGCAGCGTGCCGCCCTTGAAGTCGATGCCGAAATTCAGCCCGTGGGTGAAGAACAGCGTGATCGCGGCGATCGACAGGATCGCCGAGATCGGGAAGCTGATCCGGCGGAACCGGGTGAAGTCGAAGTGGGTGTTGTCGGGGACGATCCGCAGCGACGGCAGCCATCCGAAGATGCTGACGACCGTCAGCACCGCGATCAGAACGCCCAGCCCGATCAATATCCAGTGTGTCACGTTTTAGGCTCTCTCGGGTTCGGGACGTCAGATCGGAACGTGGTGCGGCCGCTTCCAGCGCACCCAGGAGGCGACGATCAGCCGGGTCAGGGTGAAGGCGGTGAACACCGTGGTGAGAATGCCGATGCCGAGCGTCACCGCAAAACCGCGCACCGGACCGGTGCCGATGTAGAACAGCACCGCCGCCGCGATGAAGGTGGTGATGTTACTGTCGAGAATCGTCGACAGCGCGCGCTTGAAGCCGGCGTCGATCGCCGAAATCGCGTTGCGGCCGGAGCGCAGCTCTTCGCGGATGCGTTCGTAGATCAGCACGTTGGAGTCGACCGCGATGCCGACGGTGAGCACGATGCCGGCAATGCCGGGCAGCGTCAGCGTGGCGTTGAGCAGCGACAGGATGCCGAAGATCATCGCAACGTTGATCGCCACCGCGATATTGGCGAACACCCCGAACAGCCGGTAGGTCAGCAGCATGAAGATGATCACGAGGATCGAGCCGACATAGGCGGCGAGCTCGCCCTTCTCGATCGAATCCTGGCCGAGGCCGGGGCCGACGGTGCGTTCTTCGATGATGGTGAGCGGCGCCGGCAGCGCACCGGCGCGCAGCAAGATCGCCAGATCGTTGGCGCCCTGGACCGTGAAGTTGCCCGAAATCTGTCCCGAACCGCCGGTGATCGGCTCACGGATCACCGGGGCAGAGATCACCTCGTTGTCGAGCACGATGGCGAACGGCAGACCGACGTTTTCGGTGGTGGCACGCGCGAATTTGCGGGCACCATTGGTGTTGAAGCGGAACGAGACGATCGGCTCGCCGCTGCGCTGGTCGAAGCCGGGCTGCGCGTCGGTGAGGTCGGCGCCGGACACCAGCACCTGCTTCTTGATCACGTAAGGCTGCTTGGGCGACGACGCGCTCATCAACAGCTCGGAATCCGCCGGCACGTTGCCGGCCATCGCCTGATCGCCCGATACCGAGGAATCGACCATGCGGAAGTCGAGCTTGGCGGTCTTGCCGAGCAGCTCCTTCAGCCGGGTCGGATCCTGCAGGCCGGGCACCTGCACCAGGATGCGGTCGGAGCCCTGCCGCTGAATCAGCGGCTCGACGGTGCCGAGTTCGTTGACGCGGCGCTCGACGATCTGGATCGACTGGTCGACAGACTGGCGGATGCGCTCGGCGATCGCCGCGGGCGGCACTGTCAGGCGGATCAGCCCGCCGCCGGCGTCGGAGACGTCGAGGCTGCGCTGGCCGTTGGACCCGAGCAGTCCGCCGAGCGGCTGCGACAGCTCGCGCAGCTTGGTGAGCGCGGCCGGCACGTCGCTCTCTTTGCTGATCCGGACTTCGACCGCGTCACCCTTGGTCGACAGCCCGGTATAAGCGATGCGGGCTTCGCGCAGCACCCGGCGCGCATCGTCGCGCACCGAATCCAGCTTGTCCTTCTTCACCGAATTGGCGTCGACCTCGAGCAGGATGTGCGAGCCACCCTGCAGGTCGAGACCGAGCACGAGATGACGCTGCGCCCATTTCGGCCAGGTCTTGACGGTGTGTTCGGGGAAGAAGTTGGGGACGGCGCAAAGGCACACCGCCAGCGCTGTCAGGATGATCGCCAGCGCCTTCCACCGTGAGATATAAAGCATCGAGTTGTCCCGTCAGAAACCGAAACAGGCGGCGCGCCGAAGCGTCAGCTCGCCGCGCTGTCGTCCTTGGTCGGTTCGGTCTTGTCGCCTTCGGCCTTCGCCGCGGCGTCCTTGTCCTTCTTTCCCTTGGCCTTGCCGTTGGCTTCGGGGGCGTCCTTGACCGGTTCGCCCTTGGTGCGGACGCCGGTGATCATCTGGCGCATCTGGCGCGCGCGAATCCCATCTGCGAGTTCGAACTCGACGGTATCGTCGTCGATCACTTTGGTGACCTTGCCGACCAGACCGCCCGAGGTGATGATGGTATCGCCGCGGCGAATGTTCTTCACCATCTCGGCGTGTTCTTTCACCTTCTTCTGCTGCGGGCGCAGGATCAGGAAATACATGATCACAAAGATCAGCGCGAACGGCAGCAGCGACATGATCATGCTGTTGGCGTCGCCGCCGGCAGCAGCAGCCTGGGCGTAGGCGGGCGTAACGAACATTCGGATTCCCCGTGAAAGCAAACGAGCCGGCCCGGCGCGAGAAGCGACGGCCGGGGGCGTAAATTCGCGCGGACTATAACCGCCGCGGTCCCAATTGCAACGCTGCCAACCCTCTCATTTTCCCGTGTTTCCGCCGCTTGCGAGGCGCCTCCGGGAGGGTTAAGGCTGCCGTTCCAGGAAGGCCGAAAATGACCAAAAAAGCACGCAGCCAAGCCCCCCGCGCCAAGCGCGCCGCCCCCGCCGCCAAGACCTCCCGCCCCGCCCGCGCGGCAAAACGCCCCGCCCCGGCGACCGCCGCGACCTCCGACACCGCGGTATTGGCGCGGATCGCCGTGGCGCTGGAAGCCATCGCTGGGAGGATGGCCGCCCCCGCTCCGGAGCCCGCAACCGAGATCCTGGACCGCGCCGAGGCCTTTATCTGGCAGCCCGAGGGCCGGCTGGCGCCGGTTGGCAAGGTCAGCCGCGTCGAGATGGAGCTGCTGCAGGGCGTCGATCGGATGCGCGACACCTTGATGCAGAACACCGAGCGCTTCGCCACCGGCCTGCCGGCCAACAACGCGCTGCTGTGGGGCGCGCGCGGCATGGGCAAGTCGTCGCTGGTCAAAGCCGCGCACGCCGCGGTCAACGCCAGGCCCGACGTCGATGGCCGCCTCAAGCTGATCGAGATCCACCGCGAGGACATCGAGAGCCTGCCGGTGCTGATGACGCTGCTGCGCGCCTCGGACTACCGCTTCATCGTGTTCTGTGACGACCTGTCGTTCGACGGCAACGACGCCTCCTACAAATCGCTCAAGGCGGTGCTCGAAGGCGGCATCGAGGGCCGGCCGGACAACGTGATTCTCTATGCCACTTCGAACCGCCGGCATCTGCTGGCGCGGGAGATGGTCGAGAACGAGCGCTCGACCGCGATCAATCCCGGCGAGGCAGTCGAGGAGAAGGTGTCGCTGTCGGATCGGTTCGGGCTGTGGCTCGGTTTCCACAAATGCAGCCAGGACGAGTTCCTGGCGATGGTGCGAGGCTACTGCGCGCACTACGGAATCACGATCGACGACGACCAGCTCGAACGCGAAGCGCTGGAATGGTCGACCACGCGCGGCTCACGCTCCGGCCGTGTCGCCTGGCAGTTCGTGCAGGATCTCGCCGGACGGCTCGAGGTGCGGCTCGGCGCCAAGTAATCGCCCGAGCTGCTGGTTCGATCGGACCGGCTGGGACGTTTTCGAGTTCGCAACGCACGCCTTCCGCTCTTAGACTGAGCTGGAGATTTTGGGGGACAGAATCGTGCGCAACTCGTTCATCGCTGTGTCTGCTTTGATGGCCATGTCCTGTGGTGCGTCGCAGGCTGCGGATCTGCCGCAACGCTCGGCCGCGACGGCGGCCACCGCCTGGAACTGGACCGGTTTCTATGTCGGCGCCCATGTCGGCGCCGGGTTCGGCACCGCCAAGGTCGACAACCCCTACGGACCGTCGATCTACGGCGACACCGTGCGCGCGCCCAAAGCGCTCGCGGGCCTGCAGGCCGGCTACAACTGGCAAATGCCGGGCTCGCCCTGGGTGCTCGGTGTCGGGGCTGACGCCTCGGCGATCGACGCCGACGGCACCGACACCTGTCTGGCCTATTCCGGCCAGTTCGTTTCGGCGAACTGCCGCATTCGCGAACACGTCCTGGGAACGCTGACCGGGCGCCTCGGCCATGTCTTCGGCGCGCAGGGCCGGTCGCTGATGTACGTCAAAGGTGGCGGCGCGTTCCTGGTCGGCAATCTGACAATGACCACCAATGCGTCGGACTATCTGGCGCAGCCCGGCGCCGAGCTGAACGCGACGCGCTGGGGATGGACCGTGGGAGCCGGCGTCGAACATGCGTTGACGTCGCGCTGGTCGGTCCGCGCTGAATACGACTACGCGAACTTCGGCCGTCAGGGAATCGACGCCCCCGGCGGCGGGTTTCTGCAAACACCGTTCGATCCAACGTCTCTGATCAACACGGCCGGCGCGCCGACCCAGGTGCGTCAGGACATGCACCTGATCAAGCTCGGGCTGAACTATCAATTCGGGCGCAGCGACGGCTCGCTCGATCAGGCTTCGTTGCTGCCGGTGAAAGCGCCGGCTGCCAGTTCGTGGTCGGCCTGGCAGTTCGAAGTCGGCGCACGTTACTGGTACAGCCACGGCCGCTATCAGAACGATCTGACGCTCAGCACGGTCAATGCACTTCAGGAGCATCTGGTCTCACGGCTCACCTATGAGAGCGAAGGACACTCCGGCGAAGTGTTCTGGCGGGTCGACAGCCCGCAGAAGCTGTTCGTGAAGGGCTTTGCCGGTGGCGGCGCGCTGGTCGCCGGGAAGATGAACGACGAAGACTGGTTCCCCACTGATCGGCAAAACGCCACGGCGTATTCAAACACGGACCACGCCAGGGTCACCGGCACGATCGCCTATGCGACGCTGGACGCCGGCATCGATCTGTTCGGCGATGCGTCCGGCAAGTTCGGCGTGTTCGCAGGCTACAATTTCTATCGCGACCGCAAGGACGCATTCGATTGCCGCCAGATCGCACTGGCTGATCCGACGTCATTCTGCGGATCGTCACAAGGCATCTCGATCAGCCAGTACGAAGACTGGCATTCGCTGCGGATCGGCGCGAACGGCACGCTGACCGTCGCGCCCAACACCAAGCTCCTGGTCGACGCCGCCTACCTGCCCTACACGCATATTTCGGCGCTGGACATTCACCACAACAGGACCGACGTCGCCGACAAGAACTCGCCGGCCTGGGGCACCGGACGTGGCGTCCAACTCGAAGCGATCCTGACTTACGACGTGACGCCGACATTCAATGTTGGTGTCGGCGGACGCTATTGGGCGATGTGGGCGACGGATGTGGAGACCGCAGGATTCGGCAGCCCGGTAACCACTCAGTTGCTGCCGATCCGCGTGGAGCGCTACGGCACCTTCGTGCAGGCGTCGTACAAGTTCGCCGTTCACTAACCGGCGCTTGACTCGGTCCGTCCAACGCAGCCGGTCCGCCAGCAGCGCTCATCAAAATGCCCGGCCTTTCGGGCCGGGCATTTTGTCTTCCCCAGTATCGCTCAACCGCGTTTGCTCAGGCGCCGTTGAGGAACTTCAGCGGATCGACCGGGGTCGATCCCTTGCGGATTTCGAAGTGCAGTTGCGGCGACGACACCTCGCCGCTCTGGCCGGACTTGGCGATCACCTGGCCGCGCTTGATTGACTCGCCTCGCTTCACCATCAGTTCGCTGGCGTGGGCATAGGCCGAAACGTAGCCGTTGGCGTGACGGATCAGCACCAGATTGCCGTAGCCCTTCAGCTCATTGCCGGCATAGGCGACCACGCCGTCTTCAGCTGCCTTCACCGGCGTGCCCTCAGGCACCGCGAGGTTGATACCGTCGTTCGACTTGCCGTTGGTCTTGGCGCCGTAGGCTGCGATCACGCGGCCGCGGGCGGGCCAGCGGAAGCTCGGCAGCGCACCGGTCGCCTCGGCCGCTTTCACCGGTGCGGCTTCGGCCGGCGCCGCGGGCGTCTCGGTCGGCGCCACCATCCGGGCCTTCTGCGGCGGTTCGGCCGGCGCGGGAGCGGCATTCGCCATCCGCACCGGAGCAGCAGCAGCCGGCGCCTGAACCTGGGTCTGCGCCGGCGCAGCGGCGGCGACCTGGGCGCCCGGCACGTTGATCTTCATGCCCGGCTTCAGCTTGGTCGTGGTGGTGAGATTGTTGTAGCGCGCGAGCTCGCCGAGCGGGATGTTGTTGCGGCGCGCGATGTTGATCAGCGTGTCGCCGTTGTTGACGTAGTGCACGCGCGCCGGGCCCGGTGCCGCAGTTGCGACCGGACGCGGAGCCGGCGGAGCAGAGGCAGGCGCAGCGATCGGTGCGGCCTGAGCGACCGCGGCATTGCGGCTCGGGATGACGAGCTGCTGGCCGGGCTGCAGCCGGCGCGGCCCCTTGTAGCCGTTGGCGCGCAGGATCTCGGCGGTCGAGACGTGGTAGCGCTGCGCCAGGATCTCCAGCGTATCGCTGGTGCCGACGATGATCTTCGTCCCGGAGCTGTGAGCCGGAACCGCGGCCTGCATCGGCTGTGCGGCAGCGACAGAGCGCGGCGCTGGCACAGTGCCGGTCGGCTCGATCGGCGCACGCGGCGGCGGCTCGTAGGACGCAACTCCACGCCCGCCGCCGGAGTAGCCCCCGCCCCCATTCGCGACCGGATAGGACGATGGCGACGACAGCGGCGGCAGCGCCTGAGATTGATACTGAGGCTGATACGGCTGCTGGTATTGAGGCCGCGCGTATTGCGGCAGCTCTCGGCGCGGAGGCTGAGCCACCGATCCGGTAGTTTCGACAGGCCCGAACGGGGCCTGCTGAAAGCGTGTCTGCATGTCGGCGCTGCACGCACTGAAACCGACGGACATCAACGCCAGCACCGCAACTTGCGGGGCGCGGCGCGAGCAAAGCAACGCGGCGACGCGGGACATGGTTACTCACTCTTACGCAATACGATTGGTAAATTGAGTAAACACTGCGGCAGTAAACAACCGTTTAACCTTGCGCGGAAACCGCTTGTTGACGCTGAGAAAATCAAAACCGGCGTGGGTTCAGAGCTCGCGTGCGGTGCCGCGCAGCGCGGGCACGAAACGGACCTCGCCGAGCACCTTGCGTTCGTCCCCGTTCGCGCCGCGGCGCACCCGCATCAGGCTCTGCCGTCCGTTTGCCGGTCCGACCGGCGCGATCAGCACGCCGCCGGGATCGAGCCGCTCGAGCAGCCGCGCGGGCAGCTCCGGCACCGCCGCCGTGACCAGGATGCGATCGAAAGTGCCGGCGGTCTCCGGCAGATCAAAACCGTCGCCAAACACCACCTCGACATTGTGGCAGCCGAGCTCGGCGAGCCGTTTGCGGGCGCGGTCAGCCAGCGTCTTGAAGCGCTCGAAGCTGAGAACGTCGGCGGCCAGCCGCGACAGCACCGCGGCGTGGTAGCCGGAGCCGGTGCCGATCTCCAGCACGCGGTCGCGCGGCCGCAGCTCGAGCTGCTCGGTCATGAACGCCACCACGAACGGCTGGCTGATGGTCTGGCCGCAGGCAATCGGCAGCGCGGTGTCGCGCCAGGCACCATCGCGATAGCCGGCATCGACGAAACGGTCGCGCGGCACCGCCTCCATCGTCCGTAACACCGCCTGATCGCTGATTCCGCGCCGCCGCAGACTGAGCTGGAACATCATCTTTTCGGGCGGCGGCGCCGCGGGGCTCGGCATATCGGGTCTCGCGATCGGTCGGTGCGCGCCAACTCTGGTTCCGGGTGGCGCGATTCTCAGCAGAGTGTTGGCGTGCGGACCGAGACCTTGCAAGTGCGGAGCGCCACGCAACGCACCAAGCGCCGCTTGCATTTGCCATCCCGCCGCTTATTTGCGACGGTGGTCGACAACGCGCCGTGACGCGGCTTGGCGCCCGCAACAGAACATTTTCGAGGACATCACCCGATGACGACACCGAGTCCGACCGGCGGCTCCGTTTTCCTGGTCGAGGACGAAGCGATGATCCGCATGATGGTGGTCGACATGCTCGAAGAGCTAGGTTTCTCGGTCGCCGCCGAGACCGGCGAAATCAACGAGGCGCTGCAGCTCGCCGAAGCGACCGAGTTCGACATCGCGATCCTCGACGTCAACGTCAACGGCAAGGTGATCTCGCCGGTCGCCGATCTGCTCAAGGCGCGCAACCGCCCCTTCATCTTCGCCACCGGCTACGGCACCCAGGGCGTGCCGGAAGATTATCGCGACCGCCCGGCACTGCAGAAGCCGTTTCAGATCGAATCGCTGAAGCAGGCACTCGACGCCACCCTGCGCGGCGCGGCGTAATTCCGTCGGATCATCTCCGGACGCTGCGCCGTAGGATGGGTTGAGCGCCAGCGAAACCCATCGAACCTACACGCCGATAGGATGGGTTTCGCTGCGCTCGACCCATCCTACGCGCTATGCGCTCGTTTCGCGCTTATCCCAGCGTCTTGGTCAGCGTTTGCGAAAACCCTTCGTCGGTGCGGTCGAGCTTGAGCGGCGTCACCGAAACGAAGTTGGCGGCGAGCGCGGCCAGATCGGTGCCTTCGGCCGGCATGTCGGCGACTTTGATCTTCTCGAAGCCGATCCAGTAGTACGGATTGCCGCGGCCGTCGTGGCGCTCGTCGATGCGCAGGAAGCCGGGATTGCGCTTGCCCTGCCGCGTCACCACCACGCCCTTCACCTCGTCCGGCGTGCAGGCCGGGAAGTTGATGTTGACCACGGTGTTCTTCGGCACGCCGGCCGCCATCACCTTGCGGATGATGCCCGGCGCGTGCGTCCGCGCGGTCTCCCACAGCGGCGCGTTGCGCGTCTCGATGGTGAATTCCTGCGACAGTGCGAAGGACGGCAGGCCAAGGATGGTGCCTTCCAGTGCACCGGCGATGGTGCCGGAATAGACCACGTCCTCGGCGACGTTGCGGCCGCGGTTGACGCCCGACAGCACCAGATCAGGCGCCTTGTCCTTGAGGATGAACCGCGAGCCCATGATCACGCAGTCGGTCGGCGTGCCGCGCACCGCGAAGTGCCGCGGGCCGACTTCGCGCAGGCGCAAGGGATCGTTCAGCGACAGCGAATGCGACACCCCGGACTGGTCGAGTTCGGGCGCCACCACCCAGACGTCGTCGGAAATCGCGCGGGCGATCTGTTCGACCGTCTGCAGGCCGGGCGCATGAATGCCGTCGTCGTTGGTGCACAGAATCCGCATGTCGCTGGGCTGCCTCTCTGAAGGTCTTTCTTGAGGCCGTCGTCATATCCGGCCCGGCCGCGAGAGGCAAATACGGCCGACGCCGACCGGATCGGCCGGCGCCCCCCGGGACGCGGTGCTCAGGAGGCGCCCGAACATCACCAGCGCGCGGTGACGCTGCCGAGCACGGTGCGGCCCTGCGTGAAGGTGCAGTTGCCGCCGTTGCAGATGCCGATGCGCTGATCGCCAAGATTGCGCGCGTTGACGGCGAACCGCACGCCGCGGAAATCGTAGTGCACGCCGGCGTCGAACGCCGTGCTCGCCGGATTGCGCACGGTATTGGCCGCGTCCGCCCAAGTCTGATCGATCCAGCGCACGCCCGCGCCGAGACCGAACCCGGCGAGCGTGCCGGTCTGCCAAGTGTAGTCCATGAACACTGCCGCCTGCTGGGTCGGAACGCCGATCGGCACCTTGCCGAGATCTGCGTCGTTGCTGCGCGTCACCTCGGCCTCAGTGTAGCTGTACGAGGCGATGCCTTTCAGACCCTCAGCGAGCGACAGCACCGCCTCCAATTCCGTCCCGCGCGACCGGATCTGCCCCGTCTGCACCGAATACATCGCGCCGAACACCGGATCGACCGTCAGCACGTTGTCCTTGGTCAGGTTGAACCAGGTCGCCGTGAAGTAGCTGTTCCAGCCGCGCGGCTGATACTTGACGCCGGCCTCGAACGACTCGCCGGTGGTCGGCGCGAACGGCGATGCCCCCCGCCCCGGCGCCGTGGTGCCGGCCTGCGGCAGGAACGACGTCGCGTAGTTGACGTAAGGCGCGACACCGCTGTCGAACAGATACAGCAGCCCGGCGCGCCCGGTGAAGCGGTCAGGCGTGCTGGAGGTCGTCGTTCCCGACAGTTCGTTGTACTGCGACAGCTCGGAGAAATCCTGCCGGCCGCCGACCGTCAGCCGCCATCCGCCGAGCGCGAGTTGGTCCTGCACATAGAGGCCAAGCTGTCCGAGCGACTGCCGGTTAGCAGCGAGCGGCGAAAGCTCGGAGGTCGGGAACGCGACGCCGAAGACTGGATTGGTCAGATCGAGCGGCGGCGCCGACCCGACCGAATAGCCGAACTTCGTCGACTGCCTGAAATAGTCGAGGCCCGCCAGCACGGTGTGCTTGATCGGCCCGGTCGCCAGCTTCGCCTCGATCTGGCTGTCGATGGCGAAGGTATTCAGCGTCTCCTTGAAGTTGGATGCGTAACGGTTGAGCGTGCGCCCATCGGCCGATAGGCCGAGCCCGTCGATCATGTCGCCGTCGAGCCGGGCGTGGCCGATCCGCACGTTCTGCCGGAACGTCAGCGCTGGATCGAAGCGGTGCTCCAGCCGGTAGCCGATCGATGCCTGCGATATCTTCAGCACGTCGAACGCGGGATCGCCGAGCCGGATATTGGTGGCCAGCCCGGTAGTCGGGTTCTGCATGTAGTACGGCCACATCGAGGCCATGCTGCGCGTGTACTCGGACAGGATGGTTAGGGTCGTGTCCTCGCCCAGCTTCGCAGTGACGCTCGGCGCAAGGTAGACGCGGTCGTCCCAAGTGCCGGGAATCTGCGTGCCGCTGTCGCGCACCAGGCCGGTGAAGCGATACAACAGATCCTCGTGGCCGGGCACCGGCCCGCTGAAATCGAACCGTCCCTGATAGCGGTTGAAATTGCCGACGTCGAAGCCGGCTTCGTTCAGGCGATACGGCAGCGGCATCTTGCTGACGTAGTTCACTAGGCCGCCCGCGTCGTTGGCGCCGTACAGCACCGAAGACGGTCCGCGCAGCACCTCGATGCGCTCGGCGCCATAAGGCTCGTTGCGGAAATAGACGTAGAGACCGTTCCCCTGCCGCAGACCGTCGCGATAATTGCCGAACTGCGTGCTCGAGAAGCCGCGGATCATGAATTGATCGTAGCGTGCGTCGTAGCCGAACGGCTGCGTCTGCACGCCGGCCGTATAGGCCAACGCCTCGCCGACCGTGCGGGCGCCGGTGTCGCGGATCTGATCCTGGGTCACGACCGAGACCGACTGCGAGCTTTCGATCAGCGGCGTATTGGTCTTGGTGCCGGTCGCACTGCCGGACGCAACGAAACCATTGACCGGCCCGGTCGCGCTCGACAGCGTCGTCGCGGATGCCGGCACGGCCGCGGCCGGAGGCTGAGCCGGTGTGGGGCGCAGCGCTGTTCGTCGCGGCTGTGTCGCCGTCGAGCGGCGATCGGCGCGCGCCGGCCGCGCCTGCGCCGGCTTCGGCGCATCGACCGTGACCGAAGGCAGCGATGTCTGAGCATGGCCCGCGACACTCCAGCCGGCATCCCCGATCAACAAACTGCAGCTCGCGAGCGCAACGCGTCGCGAGACTTTCCACCTCGGCATTTCCAATCCCCCAGTACCAACAACCGAGGGCTTATGCGGGGGGCACGCAGCGAGAACAATTTGAATAGGTCAAGAAATGAGCTGCGGCATTCGCCCGCATTGCGCTGAGAAAGACCCGCCAAGTGGGCTTGCGAGCATCGCGGCAAGTCTGGGCCGTCGTCAGCCTGGAACGATTCCAGTTAAGCGCCGCGCCGATAGCACCACGCCCACACGATCAAGTAGCGGCTTGCGAGGCACGCAACTCTGTCAGAAGCACAGGCCCAGCATCTTGATGCTGCAGTCGCGCTGCACCGACTTGGGTTGAACCGACTTGGATTGAACCGATTTGGGCTTCGCCAGCTTTTCCTTGGCGGTCCCTTTCGCAGAAGCCGCAGCAGGCTTGGCTGACTTTGCGGGCGGCTTGGCTTTCGGCTTCTCGTCGCCGCCGGCGATCACCATCGCCCAATAGGTTCGGCCGCTCGCGCTTGATCTGACGCTGGCGACGCCGACCTTGGAGGCGCCCTTGAGCAGCAGATTGGCGCGGTGGCCCGGCGAGTTGATCCACTGCTTCAGCGTATTCGGGAAATCCGGATAGCCGTAGGCGATGTTCTCGGCGGCGCGCGATACCTTGGCCGGCGCCACGCGCGACGTGAACGGGCCGCCGGCTTCGTGACTGAGGACGTCCTTCGATGCCATTGCGACGGCCTGCCGCTGCGCGATCGCATTCAGCGCCGCGTCCATCACCACCTTGCCCTGGCCGTTCTTGGCGCGGAAAGCGGAGATCATCTCGGCGGGCCCAGCGGCGAAGGCGGGCAGCGCAGAAACTGAAACGAAGAAGGTCACCGCAAGTATCAGCGTCATTGCGAGCGCAGCGAAGCAATCCAGCGCCCGGCGCACAGGGCTGGATTGCTTCGTCGCTTTGCTCCTCGCAATGACGGAGAGAGACATGGCGCTTACGCCTTCGCGATCACCTTCAGCCCGCCCATGTAGGGCTGCAGCACGTCGGGGACGGCGATCGAGCCGTCTTCCTGCTGATAATTCTCGATCACCGCGATCAGCGCTCGGCCAACGGCGGTGCCGGAGCCGTTCAGGGTGTGGACGAAGCGTGGTTTGCCGTCCGGACCGCGCGAGCGCGCGTCCATGCGGCGGGCCTGGAAGTCGCCGCACACCGAGCACGAGGAGATTTCGCGATACGCACCGCCCTCGCCCTGCCCCGGCATCCAGACTTCGATGTCGTAAGTCTTCTGCGACGCAAAGCCCATGTCGCCGGTGCACAGCGTCATCACGCGATAATGCAGACCCAGTCGGCGCAGCACTTCCTCGGCGCAGGACAGCATCCGGTCGTGCTCGTCCTTGGACTGCTCCGGCGTCGTGATCGACACCAGCTCGACCTTGGTGAACTGATGCTGCCGGATCATGCCGCGGGTATCACGCCCCGCCGCGCCGGCCTCGGCACGGAAGCACGGCGTCAGCGCGGTGAGCCGCATTGGCAGTTCTTTCTCGTCGAGGATGGACTCGCGCACGAGATTTGTCAGCGAGACTTCGGCGGTGGGGATCAGCCAGTACCCCTCGCCGCCGCTGCCGATTGCGCCGGCCGCGAACTGATCCTCGCGAAACTTCGGCAACTGCGCGGTGCCGAACATCGCATCGTCCTTCACCAGCAGCGGCGGGTTGACTTCGGTGTAGCCGTGGTCGCCGGTGTGGACGTCGAGGAAGAACTGGCCGATCGCGCGTTCCAGGCGCGCGAGGCCCTTCTTCAGCACGGTGAAGCGCGCGCCGCTCATTTTCGCGGCGGCTTCGAAGTCCATCATGCCGAGCGCTTCGCCGAGGTAGTAATGCGGCTTCGGCGCAAACGTGTAGCTCGGCTTTTCGCCGAAGCGGTGATGTTCGACGTTGCCGTGTTCATCGGCGCCTTGCGGCACCTCAGGCAGCGGCAGGTTCGGGATTTCCGACAGCGCCTTTTTCAGCGCCTCGTCGGCCTCCTTCACGGCGGCGTCGAGCGCCGGCATTGTGGTCTTCAGTTCGGTGACTTCAGCCATGAGCGCCTCGGCGCGGGCGTTGTCCTTGGCCTTCTTGGCGTCGCCGATCTCCTTCGACGCCGCATTGCGCCGCGCCTGCGCCTGCTCGGCGGCCTGCACTGCGGCGCGGCGGGCTTCGTCGAGCTTGATCAGGCTATCTGCGATCGGCGCCAGACCGCGCCTCGTGAACGCCGCGTCGAAGGCTTGCGGATTGTCGCGGATCGCTTTGATGTCGTGCATGGAATCGCCTCGTCAGGCCGGGCCCGTCCCGGCCGTCCGCGTGTTGCGGAGCAACGTCTGTAGAAGACGGCAATGCCCGGCACAAGGCCGTGCAGGACAACCGTGGGCTTTCAGAACTGCCAGCTCAACAGGCCGCGGACCTGGTCGCGTCGGACGCGCTCGCCGCGCTGGGCGGCGTACGCTAGTCCCGCCCGCGCCTGCGGCCCGAGCTGCAGATCGAGCCCGCACTCGACCAGCGCGGTGTCGCGGTCGAGCGGAACGCCAGCGACCGCAAACGGCTCGCCGGTGCTGCGGAACGCGAGCTCCGCGATCGGTGCCGTGGCGCCGAACGCATGCTGCCAGGACGCCGCCAGCCGGGGCATCGCCACCAGACCGGGCGACAGCGTGAAACTGGTCGTCAGCCGGCCGCCCAGGGTCGAATAGCCGATATCGTCGTTGCGGCTCGTCCCCGTCAGCGCGGTGATGCCGCCGCCTTCGGCGAACCCATCGCGATGCAGATGCACCAGCGCCAGCCCGCCGAACGGCTCGGCGATGGCCTGCCCGACCGCCACGCGGTAGCCGATCTCGCCGAACGCCTGGACGGTGGTGGCATCGTAGCGCGCGCCGGCGATGTCGGTGACGCCGGGGAAGCTCACCGAGCGGCTGGTCGAAAGCGTGCTGAAGCTGGCGGAGGCCGCCGAGCGCAGCCGCCACGGGCCGGCCTCGCCGGATGCGTAGCCGGCGAGATGCGCGGTATCGATGTCGGCGGAACTGGCGCGGTCGCGCACCGTCACGGTGGAGCCGGTGGTGCCCCCCGCGAGGCCGACCTGCCAGCCGGAGCCGAAGCGATAGTCGACGCCGCTGAAGAAACCGGCGACCGATCTGCTGGCCTCCGCGGCATTGCCGTCGCTGCCGCTGCGGCCCCAGGTGCCGACGCCCTGCGCCCAGATGTTCGCGCCTGTGGCCTGAACGGCGTCGGCAGCGGTGCTCTGCCGCATCCGCCCGAGCACCGCCTCGCGTAGGATCAGGCTGTCGTCGAACAGCGTCGACTGGGCGCCGGCATGGACCTCGCCTGAGAGTGCGTCGAACGCGCGCGGTGCCCCAGCGGTCGATTGCGTGGCGATCAGCAGGCCGAGCCCATTCGCCGCTGAACCTGCATCGAGCGCATTGGCGACCGCGGCCTGATTGGCGCTGGTCGCCAGACTGGCGAACGGAACGGCGTTGCGGTTGAGCGTCAGCGTCACGGTATTGGCCGTAGTGTTCAGCGACGATGCGAGGAACGGCAGATCGGCGGTCACCGCGCGCGCGAAGCTGCCGGTGATGCCGCCGGCGGCGGTGAGGATCGGATAGGCCTGACCGAGGATCGGGCTGTGTCCGATCAGGCTGGCGATGACGGTGCCGCCCGACAGGTTCGCGGTGCCGCCGACCTGGATCAGATCCGCGGTCGCACCCTCGACCTGCGCGACGTAAGCGGCGCCGGCCGATACGCTGAGATTGCCGGTGACCTGGATCGTGCCGACCGAATGACCGGGCGACACGATGGAGCCGCCGCGCAGATCGAGCGAGCCGAACGTGCCGGTGCCGCCGAGCCAGCCGGCGTTGGTGAAGGCGCCGCTGCCGCTGAAGCGGCCATCCACCACGCCGGCATTGTACACGGTGCCGTCGTTAGTCAGCGCGCCGGTGAACGTACCGCTGCGGCCGACCACGAAGCTCGCACCGGACGCGACCCACAGCGGCCCGAGCAGACTGCCGCTGAGGCCGAGCGAGCTGCCGCTCTCGATATGCGTGCCGCCGGTGTAGGTGTTGGTGCCTGCGAGCACGAGCGTGCCGGTGCCCGCCAGCGTCAATCCGCCCGGGCCGGAGATATCGTTGCTCCAGACGTCGAACGCGTTGAGGCCGCCTCGCGACGCATCCATCGTCACCGTGACGTTGCTGCGGAATGCGCCGTAGCCGCCGGCGGCGGCATAGAGGTTGATCCGCGCCCAACCGCTGCCGTTGTCGAGCGGAACGCCCGATGCGGTCTCGGTGGTGTACAAGATCTCGTTGAGCTGATCGGTCGTCAGATACGGATAACGCGTCGCGATCAGATAATGCGCTTCGGCGGGCACCACCGGCGGCAGATCGGTGCGACCGACCGACGGCAGGCCATAGGTCATGAATTGCAGATAAGCGCTGGCCTGCCGGGCATAGGTCGAGGCGGTCGGGATCACGCCGCTACTGAGACAGGCGATCAGATCGGCGCAGGCCGCGGCGTAAGGCGAACTGCCGCCACCGCCGAGATAGCTCTGCATCGCCGTGCTGAGCCCCACAAGCGTGCCGGTATTGAACAGCGCCGACGGATACAGCGGATTGCCGGCCAGCATGTTGGCGATCACATAGGTGGCCGAGATCCGGCCGCCGATCACGTCGAGCGGATAATGCACCGCGAACACGTTGAGGTCGTAGGAGAAGTCCACCAGAGACAACGCGAACTGCTGGTAATAGCCGGGCGCGAGGATCGCGAACGGGATCGCGTTGGCGGTGGCCAGAATGGTGTGGGCGCTGGGAAAATCGCCGACCTTGGAGTCGCCGAGCACCCAATTGACGTTATAGGCGCCCGGTGTCTGCTGGTTCTGCCAGGCCAGATAGGACGAATTCTGCGGCGTGAACGGATGGCTGAGAATCTCGGCCGAGACCTGATACGGCGGCGGATTGCCGACGCTGTCCGACTGCCCCGGCAGATAGCCGTAGGCCCGACCGTAGATGTCGGTGGCGCCGAAGAACGACTTCATCGGCACGATCTGATTGTTGGCGATGATCTCCAGCTCCATCGCCTCGATCTGGTGCGGCAGCGGCGTGATCGTCGGCAGGCCCTGGGCGTTGTAGTAATACGCCGGATTGCCCGGAAAGGCGCGGATCAGCACGTTGGCTGGGACGGCCGGAATGATCAGGATGGTGGCGGAGGCGACTTTGTCGGCCTGCGAGGAATTCAGGTAGATCTCGTTTTCCTTGCGCAGATTGGCGTCGAGCAGTGCCCGCCCCTCCGCACTCGACAGCAGCTTGTTGAATTGCGCCAGCAGCGCTTCCTGGTCGGCTGCCTGCTGCAGGCAGAGGCTGTTGCAGTTCTGCGCGCCGGCCACGCGGGGCGCGGCAACCAGCACGCCTAAAGCGATCACAAACGCAGCCCGGAGAATGAGATTCTTGAAATTGCCCATCGACCGCTCGTTCACCCGGCGACGCCGGTCAGCGAGACCAAAGGCCGACAGCTTGGGGTCGATTCGGAAGGCGGCGCAATCCAGCCTTCGTTACCACCGAGACCTGCGCCGACTTCGCCTGGTGGCGAAGGCCGGTCGAGCAAAGCGGATCTGCGGCGTCGGCACAGCCAACGCCGGTCCGGCCTTCAGGGGAGAAAAATAGCCTGCCCTACGCCGACGGTGCCGAAGAGTCGGTGCTGGCGCTGGCTTTCGCGTCCTCGGCGGCGCGCTTCTTTTCGACGATCGACACAGCGATGATCGAGCCTTCGTACAGCAGCAGCAGCGGGATCGCGAGCGAGGCCTGGCTGATCACGTCGGGCGGGGTCAGCACCGCGGCGATGACGAAGGCGCCGACGATGAAGTAACGGCGCTTTTCCTTGAGCTGCTTGGCGGTGAGCACGCCGATCCGCCCGAGCAGGGTCAGGATCACCGGCAGTTGGAACGCCAGGCCGAACGCGAAGATCAGCGACATCATCAGCGACAGATATTCGCCGACCTTGGGCAGAAGCTGGATCTGCGCGGTTTCCTCGCCGCCGACCTGCTGCATGCCGAGCGAGAACCGCACCAGCATCGGAAGCACCACGAAGTACACCACCAGCGAGCCGAGCACGAAGAACCCCGGCGTGGCAATCAGATACGGCAGGAAGGCGTTCTTCTCGTGCTTGTACAGGCCCGGCGCGACGAATTTGTAGATCTGGGTAGCGATGATCGGGAACGAGATGAAGCCGGCGCCGAACATCGCCAGCTTGAGCTGGGTGAGGAAGTATTCGAGCAGCGCGGTGTAGATGAACTTCGAGTTCTCGGGCCCTGCGACCCAGACGAACGGCCAGACCAGCACGTTGTAGATCTGTTTGGCGAAGAAGAAGCAGAAGATGAACGCGATCCCGAAGCCGAGCAGCGCCTTGATCAGGCGCGAGCGCAGCTCGATCAGGTGGTCCATCAGCGGTGCCTTGGAAGCCTCGATATCGTCGGCACTCATGACGCTTTGGCGTCCTTGGGCAGTTCGGGGTGAGCGAGATCCGGCGGCGCCGCTTCGGGGGTGGCGAGCGCGTGGCTCTCGGCCGCGACCGGCAGATTCGCCGGCTCGGACGCCTGCACCTCGCGCACGATCGCCAGCGGTTCGGATATTGCGGCGTCGTGCACGGTCGCTTCGATCAAAGTCTCGGCCGTCGGTTGCGCCGGCGTGGTCGGTTCGACCGGCGGGGCCTCAGAGGTGCTCGGCGTGGCGGGCTTGTCCAGCGCGATCGCGTCGTTGACCTCGCCCGACAGCTTGGTGAGCATGTTGTTGGTCGACAGTCCGCTGGCGGCTTCCTTGACCTCGTCGAACGATTTCTTGAGGTCGGCCATTTCGGCCTCTCGCATGGCTTCCTGGAACTGACCCTGGAACTCACTGGCAAGCCGCCGCGCCTTGCCCATCCATTGCCCGACCGTGCGCAATACGCCCGGTAGTTCCTTGGGGCCGATCGCGATCAGCGCGACCACCCCAACCACCATCAGTTCACTCCACCCGATGTCGAACATGAAACGGCCGACTATGCCTCAATGCGCCCGCGAGCTCACGATCCGCGTGCGGGCAAGCTCGCCGCCCGCGCGTTGCGCCGTTCCGAAGGTGCCGGCGGCGTGGGGCGCCGACGGATCAGATCCCGTCGATTCGGCAACGCCGCGCTCCCGAAACAACGGCGCGGCTTTCGCGCCTGCGCGCTCAGACCGCCTTGCTGCCGACGTCGGTGCGGTTGGCTGCACCAGGCGTCGCGGAGTGGTCGATCGACTTCACCGGCTCGGACGTTTCCGCCGTCTTTTCATCGTCCTGCAAGCCCTTCTTGAAGGACTTGATGCCCTGGGCGACGTCGCCCATCAGGTCGGAAATCTTGCCCCGACCAAACAGCAGCAGGACGACCGCGATAACGACGATCCAGTGCCAGATACTGAGTGAACCCATCCTGCATTCTCCCGAAACTCGACCGGCACGCCAGCCCTATTCTTCAGCGAAGCTAGGTGAAAGAGCCGCCCAAAACAAGGATTTATGCCGGCGCAACGGTGAGTTGATCAGCGTCCATCAGGTTCCTTGTCGGGCGCAGGCGCGGGCTCACTGGTGCCCATCGTCCCGCTCCGGCGCGTCGTGGCCGGTCGCGTCCTCGGAGCCGTCCGGCTCAGAGGTATCGAGTTCCTCGGCAGCGGTATCGAGATCGCTTTCGGCTTCGCCGATCGAGGCTTCTTCGCTCTCCGCGACGGTATCCTCGACCAGATCCGATTCGATCAGTTCCGCCTCGGCGGTCTCGAACTCGGTGGCCACCTCGTCCTCCGAGGTCAGTTCGTCGCCATCCGCCGTCTCCGCCTCCAGCTCGACCTCGCCGACCTGATCGGTCTCGTCGCCTTCAATGTCGCCCGTCTGTTCGATCTCGACGAAGCCGGTTTCGTCCGCTGCCGCTTCGATCCCCTCGGCCGTCGTTTCGATCATGCCGGTCTCGGGCGCATCGGCATCCAGCTCGGCCGCTTCCGCCGCGCCGAGCTCTGCATCGCCAGCCTGCGCCGCTTCGGCAGTCTCCGGCGCAGCGGCAGCGGTCTCCGCGGCGTCGCCCTCCAGATCCAGTTCGGGCTGCGGCGCAACCGACAGATCGAGATCGCCGGGCTCGAGCGGATCTTCGTCCTCGCGCAGCTCCGGATCGTCCGACGGCGTCGGCACACTGAAGCCGGTCGGCAGGCGGGTGTCGAGCAGGCCGGTGCCCTTGAGCTCTTCGAGGCCCGGCAGATCGGTCAGCGACTCCAGGCTGAACTGCGACAGGAACGCTTCGGTGGTGCCGAACGTCAGCGGACGGCCCGGCGTCTTGCGACGCCCGCGCGGCTTGATCCAGCCGGTCTCCAGCAGCACGTCGAGCGTGCCCTTCGAGGTCGCCACGCCGCGAATCTCTTCGATTTCGACGCGGGTGATCGGCTGGTGATAGGCGATGATCGCCAGCATCTCGATCGCGGCGCGCGACAGCTTGCGGGTCTCGGTCGACTCGCGCGTCATCAGCCAAGCGAGATCGCCCGCGGTGCGGAACGTCCATTTGCTGGCGATGCGAACCAGATTGACGCCACGGCCAGCGTAGTCGTCCTGCAACTGCTTAAGCGCCGCCTTAATGTCGACGCCTTCCGGCATGCGCTTGGCGAGCGCAGACTGCTCCAGCGGCTCGGGGGACGCGAACAGCAGGGCTTCGAGCAGGCGCAGCTCCTCGGGCCGGGACTGCGGCTGCTGTTCGGCGCTGTCATCGGCGAGATGTTCGACCGGTTGTTCGAACTCCACGATGCGCTTCTCCGCCAGACTTGCCATGGCTCGGTCTCCTTCTTCCACTACCCGACCGGAGTATCCGGCAAGGCTGCCGCTTCCATCGCTGGAGACGGCGGACGCTTACGAAAATACAAAGGCGCCAAGGGGCCCGACTGATGCAGCTCGACCTCGCCCTCGCGTACCAGCTCGAGCGCGGCAGCGAAGCTCGACGCCAGCACGGTGGCGCGCTGGGTCGGGTCGGGCATGTAGCGCAGCAGATACTCGTCGAGCCGGCTCCAGTCCTCGGCGAGGCCGACCAGCCGCTCCAGCGACGCGCGCGCTTCGCTCAGCGACCACACCGTGCGCTTGGCGAGATGAACGGTAGTGAGCACGCGCGACTGCCGCTGCGACGCGTAGGCGCTGAGCAGATCGTACAGCGTCGCCGTGAACTTGGGATGCTTGATCTCGGCGATTTCTTCGGCCTGCCCGCGCGGGAAAATGTCGCGATTGAGCTGGGGCCGCGTCATCAGCCGGTTCGCCGCCTCGCGGATCGCCTCGAGCTTGCGCAGCCGGTTGGCCAGCGCATTGGCCATCTCTTCGGCGCTCGGCCCTTCCTGGGCCGGCGGCTCCGGCAGCAGCAGGCGCGACTTCAGGAAAGCGAGCCACGCCGCCATCACCAGATAGTCGGCGGCGAGCTCGAGCCGGATCTTCCGCGCTTCTTCGATGAACAGCAGATACTGGTCGGCAAGCGCCAGGATGGAGATTTTATGCAGATCGACCTTCTGCTGCCGCGCCAGCGTGAGCAGAAGGTCGAGCGGACCTTCATAGCCCTCGACGTCGATGACGAGCGCTTCGTCCTGCTCGACCTGTTCGACGGGCCGGCCGGTTTCGAATTGCAGAATTTCAGCGGTCATGCGCCCACCCTTGCGCGGCCGATCAAGGCTTCGAGTTCGGATCGCGCCGCAGCGCGGTCGAGCGGCTGCGGAGGCCGGCGCGCCGCCAGCGCTGCTTCGGCCCTGGCCAATGCCCTGCCCTGCAGCTCCGGCGTGTCGGCCGCCACCTGACTCATCTCGTCGAGCTTGCCGTTGCAATGCAGAACGACGTCGCAGCCCGCCGCGACGATCGCGCGGGTGCGTTCGGCGATCGAGCCGGCCAGCGCGTTCATCGAAACGTCGTCGCTCATCAGCAATCCTTGGAACCCGATCGACTTACGAATCACCCGGTCGATCATTGTCGCAGAAGTGGTCGCGGGTTGGGCGGGGTCCAGCGCGCTAAACACAACATGTGCAGTCATCGCCATCGGCAGGTCGGCGAGCGGACGGAACGCGGCGAAGTCGGTTCGGTCGAGTTCCTCGGGTGCGGTGTCGACCGTCGGCAGGCGATGATGGCTGTCGGCGGTGGCCCGGCCATGGCCGGGAATATGCTTCAGCACGGGCAGCACGCCGCCTTGCGCCAGACCGTCGGTGACCGCGCGGGCAATCGCCGCGACCTTGTCCGGCGTGTTTCCGTAAGCACGATCGCCGATCACCGCATCGGCGCCGGCGACCGGAACGTCGGCGAGCGGCAGGCAGTCGACGGTAATCCCCAGCGCGAGCAGATCGTCTGCGATCAGCCGGGCGCTCAGCCGCGCCGCAGTCAACCCCGCCTCCGGGTCGATCTGATACAGCGACGAGAACACCGCGCCAGGCGGATAGAGCGGCCAATGCGGCGGCCCGAGCCGCTGCACCCGCCCGCCTTCCTGGTCGATCAGGACCGGCGCATCCGGCGAATCGACAGATTCGCGCAATTCTTCAACCAACGCTTTGACTTGCGCCGGATTGTCGACGTTACGCTTGAACAGAATGAAGCCCCACGGGCGGGAATCACGGAAAAATCCGCGCTCGTCGTCGCTGAGGCTGAGGCCGGCCAGGCCGGAAATGAAGGCGCGCGGTGGCATACAGCGCGCTTAGCCCGCACGCGCCTCCAGGGTCAAGGAAACCGCCGTTAATTCCTCTGGACGAAGCACTGTCCGCCGGCACTTTTTAGGTTCCCGCAGACCTGCTGTGCCTGTTCGGCCGACGCGAACGGGCCGACCATGGCGCGGTAGTAGACGCCCTTGCTGCCGAGATCGACCTTCTTGATGATGTGCGGTTGCGAGCCGAGCACCGAAGAGAACTTGCCCTGGAGCATCCGGTACGAGGACTTGGCGTCGGCCTCGCTACGCTGCGAGGACACCTGCACGACGTAACCGCCGGAGGTCACCGGTTCGGCAGCCGGCAGCGAAGCGACGCGCTGGGCGCGCGGCGCCGGAGTCTCGCCGGCTCCCGGCGACAGCGACAAGGGTGCGGCACCGGCCGAGGCATTGGCGTCCTCGACGCTCCGTGCCGGCGTGCGAGCCGCCGGCGGCGGCGCGGTTCGGCTGGCCTGCCGGGACGCAGCCGCCGGCTGACCGGACTGGTCGGCCTGATCCGGCCGGATGCTGAAGGTCTTGATCCTGCGCGGCTCGTCGCCCGCCAGGGTGCCGTTGTTCGGCGGCGGCGTCAGGTTCGGCTTGGTGCCGGGCGCAACGCTGGCCACTGTCGGCGGATTGGGGTTCTGATTGAGCTGCGGCAGCACAACGCGCGGACCGGAGCCCGGCATCCGCGACGGGTCGGCCGCCGGCTGCTCTTCGCGCGACACCAATGCCTCGACGCCGTTGCCGGAGGCGAGCCGATCCTGGATCGGTTTACCAGCATTGTCGTTCGACGGCCCCGGAATCTTAGTCGGAGTGGTGTCGGCCTTGATCACCGGCGGTTCGCCGCTGCGCGTGGCGCCGGCGAAGGTGCGATAAGCCAAGGCACCACCGGTGCCGACCACGGCCAGCGCCAGGATCGCGAACACGGTGAGCATGGTGTTGCGGCGCGGCTTGAGTGGCTGACTTTCAGACAGCTCGTCGTAGCCGTCGCCATAGCCGTAAGCCGGATCCTGATATCCGCCGATCGGCGCCGGATCGGCCGGAAGCTGGCCGTAGAGCGCATCGTCGTAGCGTGCCGGATCGAGCGGCGCCGCACTGGCCGGCAGCGGATCGTAGTCCGGCTCGTAAGGCACACGGTCCGGCTGAACCAGATCGAGCTGGCGCTGCTCGATCGCCGCCGGTTCGAACCGCGGCTCCGATGCGCGCGGCGCGATCGGCCCCGGATCGAAGGACCGCATATCGAGCGAGCGCGGCTCCACCGGCGCCTGCATCGCAGGCGTGCGCTCGTAGCTGGTGAGGTCGGCGCGCCGCGGCGCAGGTGGCGCGGCATTGATGAAAGACGGCGGCCGGCTGAAATCCGGCTCCGGTGGCAGAACCGGTTCGGGCGCCCGCGGCGGCTCAGGCGCGCGCGGCGACTGGCGATGCTGCATCCATGACGGCATCGGCGGCGGCCCGAGCTCGTCGTCGGCCGACGGCAAAGCCCGGCTGGCGCGGAAATCGGTGGCGCGGCTTTGCGGCGCGATCGGCGGCGCCGGTTCGGTCCGGGGAGCGGTCTGGCCGAACGGGTCGGTCTGACCAATCAGCCGGGCAAGCTCGGCGAGCGGATCGTTCTCCGGCTTCTGCGGATAATGGGAGGCCGGAAGACGGTCATCGTCATCCGCCGGAAAAGGTCGATTCTGATATCGATCCGTCATCGTGATGTCGCGTCCCATTCGGGAAAGCAGCCAAAGGCGCCTTCGCAGACGTCACGGCCGCTCTCACAAGCCGCTACAGATCCCCATCTGACGGCCGATCCCCTATCGCATCTCGTCCGGCGCAGTGACGCCGAGAATGGCGAGCCCCGAGGCCAAAACCGAGACGACGGCTTGGACCATCGCCAAGCGCGCTCGGGTAATGTCTGCATCATTATTGATAATGAAGCGTAAATGAGGCAAATCGCGGCCATGCGTCCAAAGCGCATGAAATTCGCTCGCGAGCTCATTGAGATAAAACGCAATTCGGTGCGGCTCGTGGGCCTGGGCGGCGGCCTCGACGATGCGCGGATAGAGCGCCAGAAGCTTCAATAGTTCGAGCTCGGCCGGATCGTTCAGACGCTCCAGCGGCGCCTGCCGCAGCATCGCCGCCCGCTCCTTCGAATCCTCCGGCAGATCCGGAACCACCTCGCGTGCGTTGCGGAAGATCGAATGGCCGCGGGCGTGGCCGTACTGGACGTAGAACACCGGATTGTCTTTCGACTGCTCGATCACCTTGGCGAGGTCGAAATCGAGCACCGCGTCGTTCTTGCGGAACAGCATCATGAAGCGGACGGCGTCGGAACCGACCTCGTCAACGACCTCGCGCAGGGTGACGAAGTCGCCTGCCCGCTTCGACATCTTCACCGGCTCGCCATTGCGCAGCAGCCGGACGAGCTGGACAATCTTGACGTCCAGCGCGCCCTTGCCGGCGGTCACCGCCTGGATCGCTGCCTGCATCCGCTTGATATAGCCGCCGTGATCGGCGCCCCAGACGTCGACCATGTTGGCGAAGCCAGCGTCGAACTTCACCTTGTGATAGGCGATGTCGGAGGCAAAATAGGTATAGGAGCCGTCCGACTTCAGCAGCGGCCGGTCGACGTCGTCGCCATAGGCGGTGGCACGGAACAGGGTCTGTTCGCGGTCCTCGTAGTCCTCGACCGGCGCGCCCTTCGGCGGCGGCAACCGGCCCTGATACACGTCGCCCTTGGCGCGCAGAAAATCGATGGTATCGGCGACGCGATTGCGGCCGCCCTCGATCAGCGAGCGCTCCGAGAAGAACACTTCGTGGGTGATATTCAGCGCGGCGAGGTCGCCCTTGATCGCCTCCATCATCATTGCGATCGCCGTGGCCCGGACGGTCGGCAGCCACTGCGCCTCAGTCATGTCTTTGAGCGCAGCGCCGTGCTCGGCCTTCAGCGCTTCGCCGACGGGCTTGAGGTAATCGCCCGGATACAGCCCCTCGGGGATTGCACCGATGTCCTCGCCGAGCGCTTCGCGGTAACGCAGGAATGCCGACCGTGCCAGCACATCGACCTGGGCGCCAGCGTCGTTGATGTAGTACTCGCGGGTGACCGCGTAGCCCGCAATATCGAGCAGGTTCGCGAGCGCATCGCCGAACACCGCGCCGCGGCAATGGCCGACATGCATCGGCCCGGTCGGATTGGCCGAGACGTATTCGACGTTGACCTTCTCACCACCGCCAACGGTGCTGCGGCCGTAACCGGCGCCGGCGTCGAGCACGGCGCGCAGCGCCTCCGCCCACACCGCCGGCTTCAGCGTCAGGTTGATGAAGCCGGGCCCGGCGATCGCGACCTGATCGATCAGATCCTCGGCACGCAGCTTGTCGGCGATCTTCTCGGCAAGATCGCGCGGCTTGGCCTTGGCGTCCTTGGCCAGCACCATCGCGGCGTTGGTCGCCATGTCGCCGTGGGAAGCGTCCTTAGGCGGCTCGACCACGACACGCGACAGGTCGATCCCGGCGGGCAGCGCGCCCTCTTCGATCAGCGCCGCGCACACCGCGTGCACGCGCGACAGGAGACGGGCGAAAAGATGCGTGGACATCGGGAGCTCGACTATATCTGACAAGGGAAAATGGGAGCGGCCGTTTCGGGCCGGTCCGGGCGCCGCCTAACGCAAATCCGGGGTCGAGTCAAAAAGCCGCTGATGTTCGGCGAGCGCGTAGCGGTCGGTCATGCCGGCAATGAAATTGCGAATCCGGAGCAACCGATCGGCCTCGCACTCGGCCACCGGGCCGTTGGCCGGCAGCCAGTCCGGCGGCAGATCCTCCGGATGGTCGCAATAGCGCTGAAACAGCTCGGCGACGATCGCTTCGGCGTCGCGCATCACCTTCATCACCCGCTCGGCGCGGTACATCCGGGTCCAGAGGAAGGACTTGATCTCGGCTTCGGCCTTCGCCGTCTCGGACGGAAACGCCACCAGCGCCCGCTCGGCGCGGCGGACGTCATCGGCCGCACCCGGCCTCGCCTCGGCGATCCGCCGCTCGGCCTCGGCCGCAACCGCGCCGATGAAATGCGAGATCAGCTCGCGCACCAGCTCGGCGCCGCGCCGCGTATCGTCGAGTCCCTGATAGCGCCGGTCGATCGCCGCAATGATCCGGGCCACCAGCGGCACCTCGACGAGATCGTCGATCCGAAACAACCCGGCGCGCAGGCCGTCGTCGATGTCGTGGGCGTCGTAGGCGATGTCGTCGGCAATCGCCGCCACCTGGGCTTCGAGCGAGGCGAAGCTCCAGAGCTGCAGATCGAAGCGCTCGTTGAACTCGGTGATGCCGCGCGGCACCCCGTGCTCGGCATAGCGCGGCAGCGGCGCGCCAGCCCGGTCGGTCAGCGGGCCATTGTGCTTGACCACGCCTTCCAGCGTCTCCCAGGTCAGGTTGAGACCGTCGAACTCGGGATAGCGGTGCTCGAGCGCGGTCAGCACCCGCAGCGTCTGGGCATTGTGGTCGAAGCCGCCGGCATCCTTCAGGCAGGCGTCGAGCGCCCGCTCGCCGGCATGGCCGAACGGCGGATGGCCGAGGTCATGGGCGAGCGCCAGCGTTTCGGTGAGATCTTCGTCGAGCCCGAGCTGGCGGGCCAGCGCGCGGGCGATCTGCGCCACTTCCAGGCTGTGGGTCAGCCGCGTGCGGTAGTGATCGCCCTCGTGGAACACGAAGACCTGGGTCTTGTGCTTCAGCCGGCGAAACGCGTTGGAGTGGATGACGCGGTCGCAATCGCGGCGAAACGCGCTGCGGGTCCGGCTCGGCGGCTCGTGAAACTGCCGGCCGCGGCTGTGGTCCGGATCGCAGCCAAAAGCTGCACGGGGGGCTGCCATACCGACCGACACGCGCGCGACTCGTCCTTCAGCGTTTGATTCTGCGGTGCGGCGCACTTAACTATTGTTGGCAGAGAAATCCAATGACGGGCCCTGCCCGTCGACACGGAGCGGCGAGATGACGGAATCGAGCGTCACCATCAGCGAACGCGCGGCGCGCCGGATCGGCGAAATCCTCAAAGGCGAAGGCCAAGGCGCGATGCTGCGGATCAGCGTCGAAGGCGGCGGCTGCTCCGGCTTTCAGTACAAATTCGACGTCGACCGAACCAAGACCGACGACGATCTGGTGATCGCCAGAGAGGGCGCGGTGGTGCTGGTCGATTCCGCCTCTGTGCCGTTCCTCGCCGGCTCCGAAGTCGATTTCGTCGACGACCTGATCGGCGCCTCGTTCCGGGTCAACAACCCGAACGCCACCGCCTCCTGCGGCTGCGGCACCAGTTTTTCGATCTGATCATCCGCGCGGCAGCTCCTTCGGCGCCGGCGCGGTGGTGAACTCGGAGACCACGACCAGCTTCACCTCGCCGGTGCTCGTCTTGGCGTTGACCATGTTCTTGACCGTCCAGGTGCCGTCGATGTTGTAGCTGACGCCGAAGGCGGTGAAGCCCTGGGTCGCATCGCAGACCGCGGCGGTGGTCGACATCGTGAGGAAATCGATTGCGGTCCCTGCGGTATAGGCGCCGATCTGCACGTAAAACTTGAGCGATGGCGTGCAATCCAGGGCGACGTTCGGCGGCGCCGTCACGAAATTAGACAGCAGGATTCCGCCGGCCAGCGTCTGCATCGCGACGCCCGCGTTGTAGGCGACCAGCACCGGATTGAACGACGCCGTCGCGATCCGGAACGCGCCGGTCTTCAGCCCGGCGGTCACCGTCGTCGGCGACAGGCCGAGCGCTGGCGTCACCGTCATCGTCGTGGTGTTACCCGTCGGCGTGCCCTGCGCCGGCGTCGGTTCGATCGCCCGGATCGCACCCGCCTGCCCGACCGGTTGTCCGGGCTGCGGCGGAGCAATCTGCTGCTGCACGCCCGCATAGGTCTGGGGTGCGATCATGAAGCTCAAGATCGCGCCCGATGTATCGTAGGGCAGCACCGGCTGGCCCAACAGGCTGCTGGCATACACCTGACCGCCGCTGGAATACTGCGCCGGCTGCTGGAAGAAGCAGACGTTCTGCAGCGTATTGCTGTTGTTCTGGAGGTTGATGGAGATGGTGGCCATTGTGTCCGCGCCGTTGCTGCGCCCGCCACGCCGAGTAAACGCCAACGGCCGGAGGCCGTCGAGGCCTCCGGCCGAAGTCGCTGCCACGCCGTCCGATCAATCTTGATTGGATCGGCGGCGCAGCAGTTACTAATCGAACACCGCGGTGGTGCCGGCCAGGTTGGTGCACATCAAGCCCTGGTACGGCCCGCCGGTGGGGCCGACCTGGTACTCGCGCGTCACGGCAATATTGACCGGCGCGGAGAGATTGGTGACGGTAACCGGCTTCAGGAAGTTCGCCGCGTTACCGGTGGACACGACGGCGGTGCCTGCCTCGTTGAGGATTTCGGCCCGCGCCGCCCCCGAGCCGATCAGCCCGGTGGTGTAGACCGACTTCTCGACCAGACCACGGCTGCCATCCGCCAGCATAGTCGAGACCATGTTCTTCACCGTCCAGGTGCCGTCGACATTGTAGGTGACATTGAAGGTGGTGTAGCCGGGCGTCGCGTCACAGGTCGCGGAACCCTGCGACGACGAGGTGAAGTTCATCACCGTTCCGGCGGTGTAGGTGCCGGTCTGAACGTAGAACTTGATGATCGGCTGACAGTCGAGATTGGAGTTCGGCTGAGCGGAGACGAAGTTCGACAGCGTGACACCGCCAGCCAGCGTCTGCACCGCCGAACCGGCGTTGTAGGCAGTCAGCACCGGATTGAACACCGGCGTGATGATCCGGAACGAGCCGGACTGCGGTCCCGACGTCGAGACCGGCACCGACAGGCCCAGCGACGGCGAGACCGTCATGGTGGTGGTATTGTTGGTCGGCTGACCGCCGGCGGCCGGGGTCAGATCGATCGGCTGACTCGCGGCGAGCTGTCCGGATGGCTGACCGACTTGCGGCGGCGCCACTTGCTGTTGGACGCCAGCATAGTATTGGAGCACCATCGAGAAGCTCAGGACCGCGCCCGACTGGTCGTAGGGCAGCAGCGCTTGGCTGTAGAGGCTGTTGGTGTAGACCTGGGCGCCGCCGGAATACTGCGCCGGCTGCTGGAAGAAGAAGAAGTTCTGGAGCGTGGTGCTCTTGTTGGTGACGTTGATCGTGATCGTCGTGGCCATGATGATCTCCTGCGCGATTGCTGGGTCTCGGGTTGCACCTTCGGACTAAATACAACCAAAGGTTGTGCAACCATAACCCTACCCACAGGAGCACACGCAACTTTCGGTTGCATAACAGACAAGACTCGCGCCGTCCGCTTGCGGGGCTCGCAATTTGGATTCGTTCAGAGGCTGGAGACCTCGGGACATAACGAGGCAATGAAGGCAACCAGCAGCGCTTTGGAGCGGTCCGACATCCGAGTCTCCACCTGCCGGACGCAGTTCAACAGCGAGGAATCGACCGAATCGGCCGGCGCCACCAGCTTGTGGCCGTCGATCCGCCCACGTCCGGCCAAGAACCAATCGAGCGAGACGTCGAGCGTGTTGCATAGCAGCACGGCGTGATCGACCGAGATCGGCCCGTTGTTCTTCCAGCGCGTGATCGTGCTCTCGTTGACGCCCATCGCATACGCCAAAGCATGCTGCTTGGTCATGCCCCGGAGCTGCATCGCTTCGATCATCCGTGATCCGCGACTCGACATGCTCGACGCTCCGCGTTCAGACGTTCGCGCTGCCCGCGGACGCCGCCTCGGCCGACCAATCCTGATCCGCCGCGCCGGATTTGCCTCCGACGCGGATTGCTCTATCACAGCGCTGCACGGCACGATCTGCCGCGGCGCAAATCATCCCGGGCAACGGACGGCGCGATGCGGATTGCCACTTGGAACGTCAACTCGGTCCGGCAGCGGCTGGATCATCTCCTGACCTGGCTGCAGGACTGCCAGCCCGACGTGGTTTGCCTGCAGGAGATCAAATGCGTCGACGAGGCGTTTCCGCGCGAGCCGATCGAGGCACTCGGCTACAACGTCGTCACCCACGGCCAGAAGACCTTCAACGGCGTGGCGCTGCTGTCGAAATATCCGCTCGAAGAAGCCAATCCGGGACTCGCCGGTGACGACGGCGACGTCCATGCACGGTTTCTCGAAGGCGTGGTGTCGCTGAAACACGGCGTGGCGCGCGTCGCCTGCCTGTATCTGCCGAACGGCAACCCGGTCGGCAGCGAAAAGTACCCCTACAAGCTGAGCTGGATGGCACGGCTGCGCGACTACGCGAAACAGCGGCTGAAGACCGAGGAGCCGCTGATTCTGGCTGGCGACTTCAACGTTATCCCGCAGCCGGCGGATGCCTATAATCCTGCCGTCTGGACCGAGGACGCCCTGTTCCTGCCCGAGACCCGTGAGAGTTTCCAGACCCTGCTCGGGCTCGGCCTCACCGACGCGCTACGCGCCACCACCGACGCCCCCGGCCAGTACACTTTCTGGGACTATCAGGCCGGCGCCTGGCAGAAGAACTGGGGCATCCGCATCGATCACCTGCTGCTGTCGCCGCAGGCCGCCGACCGGCTGCGCCATGTCGGCATCGACAGCTATGTGCGCAATTGGGAAAAGCCGTCCGACCACGTCCCGGTGTGGGCTGATCTCGATCTGGAAGCGGCCTAAGCCGAGCCCTGCTTGAAGCACAAATAGCCTGTCAGGAAGCCATCGACCTTGCTGATCGGATGGATCGTCGCTGCTGCAGACGGCGTTGGCGGCGACCTCAATCCCGCCGGCCCTGGACCCAGTGCTCAAGCATTTGCAGCGCCATCACCCGGTCGTCGTCGGAGGCCTTGGCGACGGCCCGGTTGTAGCTGTCCTTGATCCAAGCCTCTTCGGGCGTCGCGGCGTCGCGCGCCAGGGTCAGCCACATCAGGCCACGGGCGGCCTGGCGAGGCAGCTTGTCGCCATTGAACAGAAGCTGGCCGAGCATCGCCTGGGCCTGATGCTGGCCCTTCTGGGCGGCGAGGCCGAGCCAGCGCGCGCCGTAGCGGAAGTCGCGAGGCACGCCGACGCCGTCGATATACAGCCGGGCCAGATCGTATTGGGCATCGGCATTGCCGAAATACGAGGCGGCGTAGGACAACATCTCCCGCGCACGCTCCGGATCGCGCTTGATCTTCGAATTCGGGATGCCGTCGAGGTAGTAGCGGCCGAGCGCGACGAAAGCGTTGGCGACGATCGCGGCCTGCGGCGCCGACGGGCTGTCTTCGGCGTGGGCGTTGGCGATCTTGCTGAAATAGTCGAACGCGCGCAGATCGTCCTGGGCGACGCCGTTGCCGTCGGCATACATCCGGCCGAGCCGCCACTGTGCGATCGGGTGGCCGCCCTCGGCGGCGTATTGCAGGGCGGTGAGCGAGGTGGTCGAGGGTGCGACCGGCAGCGCCTTCTTCAGCGCCGGCGCCGTCCCCGGCTGATTGCTGGCAACCGGGATTGCGGTGTCCTCCGGGCGAACCGGGGTGCCTTCGAACGCGACCGCCGGAACGGCGCTCGCTCCAGCGCCGATCACCAACGCGGCAAAAACACTACGCCTAAAATTCCGCATCGTACATCTCGCGGGTCACCCCCGGTGCGGTCGTAACGACCCGCCGGCTCTCCATCCAACACACTCCCGCCCTCTCCTCTGTCGTGGCCACACCCGTTTCGGACGGGTCGATGGCCGACGCTGCGGCGGTCAAATTTCTGTCACGGCCGCGACCGGCCGTCGTCTGTTCGACGGTCAGGTTTTCGCTGTTCGAATAGTCGTGACTGCACAAGATCGTCGCCGGGAGCTGGGCACGATCAGCATCGCCCCGCTGTTTGGCGAGATGACGGCCGAGCCGCCGCAAATCCGCGGCAGACGGTGACTTTTTGAAGACATCGATGGGGGCGCCGACGCCGGACAGGTTCGCAACGCCGCCAGTGCTCTGGCGGCTCGTCGGCATCGACCTCATCAGCGTCGTGGCGAACATCGCGAACTCGTCTTTCCGGCCGCCTCGCTGTCGGGCTTCCCGGACCTTCCGGTAAGACCATCGACCCGCGCTCGGCTTAGGTCAGATGATCTCATTGACCGGTGTGGCCAAAAAGCGGCGTGTGCAAGAGCGACCGTCAAAGACGGTTAAATGATGCGGAACTGTTGCGACATAGCAACAAGAGTGTCCTGGCGGACACCCTTTCTGGTTCGCTTAGTTGCCGGGAAGGTCAGGCGTTGAGCACCTTGCCGTAGGCGTCGAGCACGGCTTCCTTCATCATTTCGGACAGCGTCGGATGCGGGAAGACGGTGTGCATCAGCTCTTCCTCGGTGGTTTCGAGGTTCATCGCAACGACGTAGCCCTGGATCAGCTCGGTGACCTCGGCGCCGATCATATGCGCCCCGAGGAGCTGTCCCGTCTTCTTGTCGAAGATCACCTTGACCAGGCCCTGGTCCTCGCCGAGAGCGATCGCCTTGCCGTTGGCGGTGAACGGGAAGCGGCCGACCCGGATCTCCCGTCCCTGCTCGTTCGCCTTGGCCTCTGTGAGCCCCACGGAAGCGATCTGGGGCTGGCAGTAGGTGCAGCCGGGGATCAGGCTCTTGTCGAGCGCGTGCGGATGCAGGCCCTTGATGGCCTCGACACAGATCACCCCCTCGTGCTCGGCCTTGTGCGCTAGCATCGGCGGCCCGGCGACGTCGCCGATCGCGTACAGGCCGGGTACATTGGTCTTGCCGAGCCCGTCGGTGACGATGGTGCCGCGGTCGAGCTTCACCCCGAGCTTCTCCAGCCCGAGATTCTCGACATTGCCGACCACGCCGACCGCCGAGATCACACGGTCGAATTCCTGCGTCTCGGTCTTGCCGGTGCCGGGATCGATGGTGGCGACGACGCTATCGGCCTTCTTGTCGAGCTTGGTGACCTTGGCGCCGGTCAGGATATTGATGCCCTGCTTCTCGAACCGCTTGCGGGCGAGCGCGGCGATCTCGGAATCCTCGACGGGCAAGATCTGCGGCAGCACCTCGACCACGGTGACTTTGGCGCCCATGGTGTGGAAGAACGAGGCGAACTCGATGCCGATTGCGCCGGAGCCGACCACCAGCAGCGACTTCGGCATCACTTCCGGCACCATCGCCTCGAAATAGGTCCAGACCAGCTTCTTGTCCGGCTCGAGACCCGGCAACACCCGCGGCCGCGCCCCGGTGGCGACGATAATGTGCTTGGCCTGATAGCTGCCCGGCGGCAGCGCTCCCTTCGGCGCCTCGGTCTTGGAGGCGCTGACCGTCAGCTTGCCCGGCGCGTCGATGGTCGCCGCGCCCCAGATGATCGAGATCTTGTTCTTCTTCATCAGGAAGCCGACGCCGTCGTTCAGCCGCTTCGACACCCCGCGCGAGCGCTGCACGATCGCCTTCGGATCGAACGAGATGTTGTCGGCCGACAGCCCGTAATCCTTAGCGTGCTGCATGTAGTGATAGATTTCCGCCGAGCGCAGCAGCGCCTTGGTCGGAATGCAGCCCCAGTTCAGGCAAATGCCGCCGAGATACGACTTCTCAACGATCGCGGTCTTGAACCCGAGCTGCGCCGCGCGGATCGCCGCGACGTAGCCGCCGGGTCCGGAGCCGATGATGATGACGTCGAAGGAGGTGTCAGACATAACTAAACGCTTATCTTCTCACCCCGAGGGGAGGACGCGAGCCAAGAATTACAATGCCGGAAAGACCGGAACGATCCCCCTAGAACATAGTGGTTCACTTCGTTTTCTGGAGAGCTTCCATCATGTCGGCGAAGCCCTTCCAACTGACAAAATAGTGCGAGCCTTTCGAATTCTTCGGATACCACCGAAATCCGCCTTGACTCACATGCAGCTTTCCGAGCTTCGACGTTCCATCTTCAGCCACGAATACAAGCGCGCGCTCCTCACGTCCGAGTTCATGCTCGCTTAGTGAAACTTTGACTGTCTTCTTTGCCATAGCCCCCTCACACCATCATCATCACGGGATTTTCGATCAGCGTCTTGAAGGCGCCGATCAGTTCGGCGCCGAGCGCGCCGTCGACGGCGCGGTGATCGCAAGACAGCGTCACGCTCATCATGGTGGCGATCTCGATCTTGCCGTCCTTGACGATGGCGCGCTGCTCGCCGGTGCCGACCGCCAGGATGGTGGCATGCGGCGGGTTGATCACCGCGGTGAAGTCCTTGATGCCGTACATGCCGAGGTTGGACACCGCGGTGGTGCCGCCCTGATACTCTTCGGGCTTCAGCTTGCGGGCCCGCGCGCGCGCGGCAAAATCCTTCATCTGCGCCGAGATCGACGACAGCGACGCCGTCTCCGCGCTACGGATGATCGGGGTGATCAGTCCGCCCGGCATCGCCACCGCAACGCCGATATCGGAATGCTTGTGCTTCAGCATCCCGCCTTCGGTCCACGACACGTTGGCGTCGGGGATGCGCTGCAGGGCGATCGCCATCGCCTTGATGATGAAGTCGTTGACTGACAGCTTGTAGGCCGGCTTGCCGTCCTTGTCCTTCGGCGCGGCGGCATTGATGTCCTCGCGCGCGGCCAACAGCCGGTCGAGGTTGCAGTCGATCGTCAGATAGAAATGCGGGATGGTCTGGGTCGATTGGGTCAGGCGCTGCGCGATCGTGCGCCGCATGCCGTCGTGCGGCACGACTTCGTAGGAGCCTTCCTGATACAGCGCGCGAATTTGCTGATCGGACATCGCCGCTGCGATCGCAGGACCGGCCGCAGGCGCCGCAGCCGGAGCCTTTAGGCCACCGCCGGATTTGGCCTTCTCGACGTCGCGGGCGATGACGCGGCCATGCGGGCCGGTCCCGGTGACGCGGGCGATGTCGATGCCGGCGTCCTTCGCCAGCCGCCGCGCCAGTGGCGAGGCAAACACGCGGCCATTCGCTGGCGCCGTAGCCCCCTCACCCGCCGCCTGCGGCGGCGACCTCTCCCCGCTGGGGAGAGGTGAAGGCGGCTGTGGAGCCGGCTTTTGGTCAGCCTTGTCCTGTGCGTGCGAATTGGCCTCGGCCTTGTCCCCCGCGGGGCCGGCTCCCTCTCCCCTCTGGGGAGAGGGTTGGGGTGAGGGGGCACCGCCGGCACTGGACTTACCGCCCGCCCCCGCAGCTTTCACGTCCTCACCGTCCTCGGCGAGCACCGCGATCACGTCGTTGACTGGAACGTCCTGCGTGCCTTCGGGCACCAGGATCTTCGCCAGCGTGCCCTCGTCGGCGGCTTCGACTTCCATCGTCGCCTTGTCGGTCTCGATCTCGGCGATCACGTCGCCGCTCTTGATCTTGTCGCCCTCCTTCTTCAGCCACTTCGCAAGGTTGCCCTTCTCCATGGTCGGCGACAGCGCGGGCATCAGAATGTTGATCGGCATGAGGGCAGAACCTTACTGCGTCCGTTCGGTGGTCGCGCCGGCGTCGGTCGGGCGCGAAAGCTCGGCGTCGAACATATCGACGATGCGCTCCAGCGCCTCGTCTTCGGTGTATTCGCTCTCCCGCGCATAGGCGCGCGCGGCGTGGCGGGCGATGTCGACCAACAGCAGCCCCCACATCTCCGGATCTTCGAACGCGCGCATGAAGGCGATCGACAGACCGCCGTCGAGCACGAAGGCGCGCAGCACCTCGATCGCGTCTTCGCGGTTTTCGACGTCGGGCGGCAGCGGCTGTTGCTTGGGTCCGGTCATGGGCTCACCGATAGCAGACGGCCTTGGCGGCCTCGACCACCTCGGCGACGCTGGGCAGCGCCAGCTTTTCGAGATTGGCGGCATACGGCATCGGCACGTCCTTGCCCGACACCCGCGTCACCGGCGCATCCAGATAATCGAACGCGTGTTCCATGATCCGGGCGGAGAGTTCGGCGCCGACGCCGTTCTGCTGCCAGCCCTCCTCGACCGTCACCGCGCGGCCGGTCTTCTTCACCGAGGCGATGATGGTGTGGGTGTCGAGCGGACGCAGCGTGCGCAGATCGATGACTTCGGCCTTGATCCCGTCCTTGGCGAGTTCGTCGGCGGCCTTCAGCGTATAGGTCATGCCGTGCGACCACGAGATCAGCGTCACGTCGCGGCCTTCGCGGACAATCCGCGCCTTGCCGATCGGCACGACGTAGTCGTCGAGCTTGGGCACTTCGCCGGACTGGCCGTAAAGCATCTCGTGCTCGAGGAAGATCACCGGATTGGGATCGCGGATCGCGGCCTTGAGCAGGCCCTTGGCGTCTGCGGCCGAATACGGCGCCACCACCTTGAGGCCCGGGATCTGCGCGTACCAGGCCGAGTAGTCCTGGCTGTGCTGCGCGGCGACGCGTGCGGCCGCGCCGTTCGGGCCACGGAACACGATCGAGCAGCCGAGCTGGCCACCGGACATGTACAGCGTCTTCGCCGCCGAGTTGATGATGTGATCGATCGCCTGCATGGCGAAGTTGAAGGTCATGAACTCGACGATCGGCTTCAGCCCTGCCATCGCCGCACCGACGCCGACGCCGGCAAAGCCGTGCTCGGTGATCGGCGTATCGATCACCCGCCGGTCACCGAACTCCTGCAGCAGCCCCTGGGTGACCTTGTAGGCGCCCTGATACTCTGCAACCTCCTCGCCCATCACGAACACGTCCGGATCGCGGCGCATCTCCTCGGCCATCGCGTCGCGCAGCGCTTCGCGGATCGTCATCGTCGCCATTTCGGTGCCGGGCGGAATCTCCGGATCGCTCGAGGGCGAGACGGTCGGCGCTTCGGGCGCGTGCTGCGCAGGAGCCGGCGCGGACTTGGCCTGCGCGGCTTCAGGCTCCGCCGCTGGAGGAGCCGATTGCGCGCTCTTGGTCTGCGCCGCCGGATCGGCCGCCTTATCGGCATCTGCGGCGCTCTCGCCGTCGCCGAGGATGGTGGCGATCGGGGTGTTCACCGCGACGTCGTTGGTGCCTTCGGGGATCAGGATCTTGCCGAGCGTACCTTCATCGGCGGCTTCGACTTCCATCGTCGCCTTGTCGGTTTCGATCTCGGCGATCACGTCACCGCTTTTGACCTTGTCGCCTTCCTTCTTCAGCCATTTCGACAGGTTGCCCTTCTCCATGGTCGGCGACAGCGCGGGCATCAGAACTTGGATTGGCATTGGGGCTCCGCAGTCATTCGGTCAGGCGCAGGCGCGCCGCGGGGCGGCAGGACGGACGGGATCAGCAATACACATCGGTGTACAGCTCGGACGGATCGGGCTCGGAATCGTGCTGCGCGAAGTCAGCGGACTCGTTGACGATCTTGCGGACCTCGGCGTCGATCGACTTGAGATCGTCCTCGGTCATGTCGAGCGCGAGCAGACGCTTGCGGACCTGCTCGATCGGATCCTGATCGTTGCGGACCTTGTCGACTTCTTCGCGCGAGCGATACTTCGCCGGGTCCGACATCGAATGGCCGCGATAGCGGTAGGTCTGCATTTCGAGAATGAAGGGGCCGTTGCCGGCGCGGCAATGCGCCACCGCCTTGTCGCCGGCTGCCTTCACCGCGCGCACGTCCATGCCGTCGACCTGCTCGCCCGGAATGTTGAACGACACGCCGCGCTTGGAAAAGTCGGTCTGCGCCGAGGAGCGCGTTACCGAGGTTCCCATCGCGTAGCGATTGTTCTCGATCACGTAGACCACGGGGAGCTTCCACAGCTCCGCCATGTTGAAGCTCTCGTAGACCTGGCCCTGATTGGCGGCGCCATCGCCGAAATAAGCGAGGCAGACGCTGCCGTCGCCGCGATAGCGGTTGGCGAAGGCGATGCCAGTGCCGAGCGAAACCTGCGCGCCGACGATGCCGTGTCCGCCGAAGAAATTCTTCTCCAGGCTGAACATATGCATCGAGCCGCCCTTGCCCTTGGAGTAGCCGCCGCGACGTCCCGTGAGCTCGGCCATCACGCCGTTGGCCTCCATGCCGCAGGCGAGCATGTGGCCGTGATCGCGATAACCGGTGATCACCTGATCGCCGTCCCGCAGCGCCATCTGCATGCCGACGACGACGGCTTCCTGGCCAATGTAGAGATGACAGAAGCCGCCGATCGCACCCATGCCGTAGAGTTGGCCCGCCTTCTCTTCGAAGCGGCGGATCAGCAGCATCTCACGAAAAGCGCCGAGCTCCTGTTCCTTGGTGAAAGGCGGCACGTTCGATGGTGACGCTCCTCCGGCCTTGTCGTGTGCTGTTTCCTTCGCGGCGCTCTTCTTGGGTGCAGCCATGGCGATTCCGATAAGAGATGAGATGAGCCTCTCTATCGTAACTTATAGCGCCTTGAAAGGATCGCTATGTCGCTGCGCGCAAATCAATATGCCGCAGTGCAGCGACACGAAACTTTCGAAATCGTTCGTCCAGATTTTTGGAATTTGCGCACTCAGCGCTCGGGCAGCATCCGCACCAGATCAGCCGGATTGGCGAAATCGAGCTGATAGCGCACGCGTTCGTCGAGCATATCGGGATCGATCCGGTCCGAGCGCAGCAAAGAGACTCGCTGCTCGGCCTCGGCACGCTGCTGGCGCAGTTGCACCAGTTCGGCGGTGAGCGCGGTGATCTCCTGGTCGAGCTCCTGCTGCGCCGTCAGGCCATAGCGACCGGTGTAGGCGTTGACGCCGAAATAGCCGATCACGGCGGCGGCGATCGCGTACAGCGCGATGCCGGCGAGGATCGATTTGAGACGACTGCGGGTGACCATACCGCACCATCGGACGGCGCGGTTAACGCGCGGCTAACGCCGCGCAGCGTCCCGCCCGCTTTGCAGCCAGCGGGACGCTGTGCGGCGGCCGTTACTTGTGCTGCTGGGCGACGAAGCCGGCGAAGGCGTCGATGTACTTCTGCAGGAACTCGCGGAGCGAGTCCTTCACCAGCGTACCGTCCTCGGCGAACGCATCGGCAATGCCGCCGACATAGGCCTCCGGCTGCTGCAGCGTCGGCATGTTCAGAAACACCAAGCACTGGCGGAGATGATGGTTGGCGCCGAAGCCGCCGATCGCGCCCGGCGAATTCGACAACACCCCAGCCGGCTTCTTGTCGAAGCAGCTCTTGCCATAGGGGCGCGAGCCGACGTCGATCGCGTTCTTCAGGACCCCGGGAATCGAGCGGTTGTATTCCGGGGTCACGAACAGCACCGCATCGGACGCCTTGATGCTGTCGCGGAACGCGGTCCAGTCGGCCGGAGGTGCGTCGGTCTCGAATCCTGGTTGTACATCGACAAGCCGTGCAACGTGACGATGTCGAGCTTCAGTGAGTCGGGCGCCAGCTTGGCGAGCGCCTGCGCGGTGCGCAGTGAATATGCCTGGTTGCGCAAACTGCCGACGACGGCGGCGACGCGATATGGTGGAGCCATAGAGAATTCCTCCGGTGCAGCAATGGAAACATGCTCGCGGCGAGCCTAGCCCGCCGCGATGACGGGGAAAGCGCGAGACGCCGATAAGGTCACCATGATGACGCGGTTTTGATGGCCGACCGCGCCTGCATCCGGCTGGGCCGGCGGCCCCGCTCGCCTCTGCCGCCCTATTCGGCCACCGCGCGGTTGCCCAGCACCTCATGGTTGTGCGCGCCGAGCTTCGGCGTGGCGAGCTCGGGATGCGGCCGTTCGCCGTCGAACACAATCGGCAGACCGGCGACCTTGAGGCCGGTATCCGGCATCGTGCGCAGCAGATCGACCGCAGCGAGCTGTTCGGTGGCGGCGAGCTCCGGAATATCATTGACCGGACTTACCGGCACCCCGGCGCTCTTGAGGGCCGCGAGCCAAGCAGCGGCGCCACGGGTCTTCAGCACCCCCTGCATCATCGCCACCAGCTCGGCTCGATGTGCGGCGCGATCACGCACCCGCGCAAACCGCTGGTCGGTGCTCCACTCCGGATGGCCCAGCACGTCGGCACAGCGCGCGAACAGCCGGTCGTTGCCGGCCGCAATCACGATCGGACGGTCGGCGGTCTCGAACACCTGGTACGGCGCCAGCGTGCCGCTGGCGGTGCCGTGGCGCACCGGTGCCTCGCCGTCGAGCAGATAGCCGCTGAGCGACATGTCGACCCAGCCGACCGCGGTGTCGAACAGCGAGGTATCGATCACGCAACCTTTGCCGGTAACGTGGCGCTGCTGCAGCGCAGCGAGCGCACCGATCACGCACCACTGCGCGGTGGCGCGATCGTTGATCGGCGGCGCACAGAATATCGGCGGATGCTCGGGACTACCGGTCAGCGACATCACACCGCCATAGGCCTGCAGCAGCGGATCGAAGCCCGGCTCCTTGCTCAGCGGACCGGTTTTGCCGAATGCCCACACCGAGCAATAGATCAGCCGCGGGTTGACTGCGCACAGCACCTCCGGACCGATCCCGCACGAAGCGACGACACCGGAGCGCAGGTTCTGGATCAGGATATCTGCGTCCTTGACCAGTTCCTTCAGCCGCACGATGTCGTCGGGGTTTTTGATATCCAGCGTCACCGAGCGCTTGTTGCGATTGTAGGTGTGAAACAGCAGCGAGTCGCCGTCGACGAAGGGCGGGCCCCAATGCCGGGCGTCGTCGCCGCCGTCGTGCTTCTCGACCTTGATCACCTCGGCGCCCATGTCGCCGAGGATCATCCCGGCCATCGGCCCGGCGATCGCCTGCGCGATCTCGACCACTTTGATTCCGGCGAGCGGTCCACCCATTGCAATCTCCGATTTCGTGTTAGGTTTCTTGGCGCGCACTGTTTCAGCGGCGCAAGGCAAATTGCAAGTGGCTAGCAGAAGCGGAGCGCACAATGGTGACTGCCGAATTTCTCATTACGTCGCTGATCGTCGTCGCCTCTCCCGGAACCGGCGTGCTCTACACCGTGGCCACCGGGCTGTCGCGCGGGCCTCGCGCCAGCGCGATCGCGGCGTTCGGCTCGACCATCGGCATCGTGCCGCATATGGCCGCCGCGATCCTCGGTCTCGCCGCCCTGCTCCACACCAGCGCGGTGGCGTTCCAGACCTTCAAATATCTCGGCGTCGCATATCTGCTCTACATGGCGTGGAAGACGCTCGGCGAGCGCGGGCCGCTCAGCGTCGAGGGTGCTGTCGGCGCTCCCTCGGCCCTGCAGATGACGGTGACGGGCGTCCTGATCAACATCCTCAATCCGAAGCTGTCGATCTTCTTCCTCGCCTTCCTGCCGCAATTCGTCTCCGCCGACGATGCCCATCCGCTCGGCCGCATGATCGAGCTCAGCGGCATCTTCATGCTGATGACATTCGTGGTGTTCGTGATCTACGGCCTGTTCGCCGCCTGGCTGCGCGACCACGTCATCACCCGCCCGCAAGTGATGACCTGGATCCGCCGCAGCTTCGCTGCCGCCTTCGTGGCGCTCGGCGCCAAGCTGGCGACGGCGGAGCGATGACGTCAGTTACTAAGCTGATCGTCTCACCACCGTCATGCCCGGGCTGGTCCCCGGCATCCACGCCTTACGGCGGTTCAACAAAGAAAGACGTGGATGGCCGGGACCAGCCCGGCCATGACGAAGGATATCACCTTCGCTAATTAATGCCGTCAGTCAGGTCCGCGCGCGGATCTCGTTGAGCAGAAAGTTACCGAGCCGCTTGCCGCGATTGCGCAGCACCTTGAGCGGCCCCTGGTCGACGAAGTAAGTCAGCAGAATGCTGTCACGCGTTTCGACGCCCGCCGGGACGGTGTCGGCCGAATGCCAGCTCTGCTTGTCGACAGCAAACGCGTAGCCGGAGTTCGGCGCGAACTTCATCTGCCGCGCCTTCGGCATCGAGCCGTCGGGCAGCACGTCATGGAAGATCGTGCCGATATCGGTGTGGGCCTCGTCGCGCGGCAGATAGAGCTGCACGGTGATGCCCTTCCAATGGGTATCGGTGTGCGGCGTGATCTTGTAGCCGGGAACGTCGCGGGTCAGGATCGGAATCGGAAACATCCCGACATGCTGCGCGTCCGGCCCAAATCGCTTCTCCAGCGCCGGCGCCAGCTTGCGCCGAAACGCGTCCTTCACCGGCTCCGAGCACAGCGCGTCGCCGACCATGCGCCAGACCGAGCGCTTCTCCGGCGGCAGGTGTCGGATGTATTCCGGAAACAGGTCGATCTTGACGCGCGTGTGGGTGCCGTCAGCGAGATCGTTGCCCTTGCTGCGGCCGTGCATCGGCCGATAGTCGGTGTTGCGCGGCAATGCCTGAAGCATCGCGGCGTACACCAGTGCGGGGAATATCCCGACGAATTCGAGGTGATAGAACGGCTCCATCACCACAGCGGCGGACTCGATCGCCCCGACGATGTGATTGATCAACGCGGCGGTCGCCTCCGCCAATTCCGACGGACGCTGCTCGGCCATCTGATCCATGAAATCTCCGCTGGGCTGCTTCGCCTTGTTGAGACTAGCTAGCAACTACGATCAGCACCAGCGGATTTCGCACACCCGATGGCAGCTATGCGCTGGGGGCGATCAGGAATTTCTCCCCGGTCGCGCGCTTGTTATAGACCGCGATGGCATCGAGGCTCAGCGCTTCCCTGAGCGACACCGTCCGCGTGTAGTGGCTGGCGAAGGTGGTCTTGATCTCGGCGGCGACGCGAGCACGGAGCTTGGCCGCATCGGCAGCGCCGATCTTCTGCAGGAACGGGAACAGCAGCCAGCCGCCGACCGCCCAGGCGAAGCCGAAATTGCGCACGATCTCGGTCGGCTTGGTGTCGAGACTGCCGTAAATGTAGACCTGCTTCGGCACGTTGGAGCCGTAGCGGCTATAGGGCCCGGTGGCAGTCTTGCCGATCGCCGCTTCCATGCAGCCCAGGATCTGGCCGGCGAGCCGGCCGCCGCCGATTGCGTCGAACGCGATGGTCGCACCGGTCTTGACCAGCGCCTCGGTGAGATCATCGAGGAAGGTCGGCGCAGTGGAGTCGACCACGTACTTGGCGCCGATCTCGCGGAGCAGCTTGGCCTGCGCCTCGCTGCGGACGATGTTGACCAGATCGATGCCGTCCTTGAGGCAGATCCGATTGAGCATCTGGCCGAGGTTGGAGGCGGCGGCCGTGTGCACCAGAGCCTTGTGACCTTCCCGCTTCATCGTCTCGGTCATGCCGAGCGCCGTCAGCGGATTGACGAAGCACGAGGCGCCTTCGGCCGCCGTCGTGCCGTCCGCGAGCTTCAGGCAATCGGCCGCCTTGATCAGGCGGTATTGCGCGTACATCGCGCCGCCGATCATCGCGACGGTCTTGCCGAGCAGCGCCTGTGCCGCGTCCGAACTGCCGGCCTTGATCACGGTGCCGGCGCCCTCGTTGCCGACCGGCATCGACTCGTCGAGCCGGCCCGCCATCGCCTTCATGGCGGCTTCGGGCACTTTGGCAGTGATCACCGGCGCATCGGGCGTGCCGGACGCTTTCGCCGTCGACATGTCGGCGGCGCCGAACAGCAGGCCGAGATCGGAGGGATTGATCGGGGTGGCTTCGACCCGGACCACCACCTCATCGGGGCCAGGCTCGGGAATGCTCACCGGCACCAGCGAAACTTCGAGGTCGCCGCTCGCTTTGATCAGCGAGCGCAGTTGCAGTCCGGTGGTGTCACTCACGCGTCTTCTCCCTGCTTGTTGTCAGCGCGGCCGCACCTTGGGACAGCCGCGCGCAGGGTTCAAGGCCGCGTTGATAACCTATCCGTCATTGCGAGGAGCGAAGCGACGAAGCAATCCAGTTCTGACATGCAGCCCCTGGATTGCTTCGCTTCGCTCGCAATGACGCGGTTCTAGTTCAGCGGAACGCCTTCAGCGCCGCCTTGCCGGCGTAGTGCGCGTGAGCGCCGAGCTCCTGCTCGATGCGCAGCAACTGGTTGTACTTGGCGGTACGGTCGGCGCGCGCCAGCGAACCGGTCTTGATCTGCCCGCAATTGGTGGCGACCGCGAGGTCGGCGATAGTCGAGTCCTCGGTCTCGCCCGAGCGATGCGACATCACCGCGGTGTAGCCGGCCTTGTGCGCCATCTCGACGGCAGCGAGCGTCTCGGTCAGCGTGCCGATCTGGTTGACCTTGATCAGGATCGAGTTGGCGCGGCCGTTCTTGATGCCATCGGCCAGACGGGTGACATTGGTCACGAACAGATCGTCGCCGACGAGCTGGCACTTGGCGCCGATCAGATCGGTCAGCTCCTTCCAGCCGTCCATGTCGTCTTCGCTCATGCCGTCTTCGATCGACACGATCGGATAGCGCGCGACGAGATCGGCGAGGTACTTGGCCTGCTCGGAGCGCGAGCGGGTCTTGTTCTCGCCGCCATAGACGTAGGAGCCGTCCTTGAAGAACTCGGTGGCGGCGCAGTCCAGCGCCAGCATCACGTCGTCGCCGGCCTTGTAGCCGGCCTTGCCGATCGCGGCCATGACGAAGTCGAGCGCGGCGTCGGCCGACGGCAGGTTCGGCGCGAAGCCGCCTTCGTCGCCGACATTGGTGTTGTGGCCGGCCTTCTTCAGTTCGCCCTTGAGGGTGTGGAAGATCTCCGAGCCGCAGCGCAGCGCGTCGGCGAAGGTCGGCGCGCCGACCGGCATGATCATGAATTCCTGGAAATCGATCGGATTGTCGGCGTGCACGCCGCCGTTGACGATGTTCATCATCGGCACCGGCAAGGTGCGGGCCGACGTGCCGCCGACATAGCGATACAGCGGCATGTCGTAGGACGCAGCCGCCGCCTTCGCCGCGGCCAGCGAAACGCCGAGGATCGCGTTGGCGCCGATCCGGCCCTTGTTCGGGGTGCCGTCGAGTTCGATCATGGTCTGATCGATCTGCACCTGCTGTTCGGCGTCCATGCCGCCGAGCGCGTCGAACAGCTCGCCGTTGACCGCCTCGACCGCCTTCTGCACGCCCTTGCCGAGGTACCGGGCCTTGTCGCCGTCGCGCAGCTCGACCGCCTCGTGGGCGCCGGTGGAGGCACCCGACGGAACCGCGGCGCGGCCGACCGAGCCGTCCTCGAGCACCACGTCGACTTCGACGGTCGGGTTGCCGCGGCTGTCGAGAATTTCGCGGCCGATGATGTCGACGATGGCGGTCATGAATGCCTCTTGATCGGATGGAGGGAAAGGAGTTGCGCCGCTTCTACAGCATGGCTCCGGGCACGAAAAGGCCGCTCGCCCGCTCCATGAGGCCCGACGAACGGCGAACGCACCGGTTTTGCAACGGATTCCCCTGCCCCGGAAAATGCTCTAGGACGGCGGTAACGGAGACCACAGTTTCAAGCCATGTCGAAAACGCCCCGCAAATCCGCCTCCTCCCCGTCGCTGCAGCTCGGCCAGGCCGTCGAATGGCCGGACCGGCCGGAAGCCGCTAAGCTCGACCGGGTGCCGAACCCGCAAAAGGACACCAATTTCCTGGCCCGCTTCACCGCGCCGGAATTCACCTCGCTGTGCCCGGTGACCGGCCAGCCGGACTTCGCGCATCTGGTGATCGATTACGTTCCCGGCCCGTGGCTCTTGGAGTCGAAGTCGCTGAAGCTGTACCTCGCCTCTTTCCGCAACCACGGCGCTTTCCACGAAGACTGCACCGTGGCGATCGGCAAGCGGATCGCGACCGAAATCAAACCGAAATGGCTGCGCATTGGCGGCTACTGGTATCCGCGCGGCGGCATCCCGATCGACGTGTTCTGGCAGACCGGCAAATTGCCGAAGGACGTCTGGGTGCCCGACCAGGGCGTGCAGCCGTATCGCGGACGAGGTTAGGATCTAGCGACTGGGGCGATTTTCACGAAAAGTGACGTGCTTGTGGCCGACAAAATTGACCACGGCGCCGCCAGCGATACCGGCGCCGTTTGCAACCGCAGCAGCGAATGCGGAAAGCAGCAGCAGGATCAGCGCAACTTCCACCGCCAGCGCGCCGCCGATACTCACAATTGCGCCGGCAAAATTCACCCGCACAAAGTCCCGCAGTTCTGCGAACACCGCACGATGGCTTGAGCGCGGAAACGCCCAGTAACGATAGATTACGAAGCCGCAGGTCATCCGGACGACCTGCGCAACCGCCACGGCACCGCCAAATTGCAGAACGTGGTTGAGCGGAAATCGCACGAGCTAGTTCACGAGCGCGGCGCTCCCACCCGCAATCAGAAACCGGACCCTGAGATCGGCAAAAATCGTAGTCACAGAGGAACCATTCCGGCCCAGGCGGCGACAAAGCAAAGTCCGAGAGTGGACGCGAGGCCGAGGCTGGGCGGATCCCGCACCGCGAACACGACCGGATCGTCTTCCATGAGCCCGCGCTGGCACATCATCCAAACCCGACAGATGAACAGAAACAGGACGACCGGGAACCCCCACAACCACAAAGGATTCCCATAGAAGCTCTGACGGAATGCATCGTTGATGATGTAGAGTACGAGGATCAACACCGCACACATTCCGGTCGATACGCCGACCGCCAGGATCAGAGGAAGGTCGGCTGTCAAGTAGCCGCGTCCGCGAACTTCGTTGCCACCCCGCGCGATCACCCGCGCAACTTCCGTGTGCCGCTTCGCAAAGCTCAGCGACGCGAACAAAAACATCGAGAACACCAGCAACCAAGACGAAGGTGGAGCGTCGCTGGCCAGGATGCCGATACCGAGGCGAAGGGTGAATAGGCTTGCCAGCGTGAACCCGTCCAGGATGGGCACCTTCTTCAGCTTGAGCGAATACGCCAGGGTACAGGCGACGTACAGCGCCGTCGCCGACAGTACGCTCCACCCCCCGAGACTAGCGAACGCGAAGCCGCCTGCGATTCCGATCGGCACAATCAGCCCGCCTATCAGAACGGGGAGTCGCCCGCTGGCCAGCGGGCGGTTTCGCTTCGACCAATGCCGGCGATCGTCGGCGAGGTCGAGAACGTCGTTGACGACGTAGGTTGCGGAAGCCGCCAAGCTGATCCCAATGAAGGCCGCAGCGGTCGCGACCACCGCGGTGACGTCGTTGAGCTTACCGGAGAGGATCAGCGGCACGAACACCAGCAGGTTCTTGGCCCACTGATGCGGCCGCAGGCTCTTGATCAGCATCTTCCAGCGGTTCGCTCTCGGGAATATCCGCGCGACATCGGCCGCCTTGCGAGCCGCAGCGATGACAGAGGCCGGGGCTTCAACAACGATCGCATGATCCGCCGCGCGCCAGACCGGTAGATCGGCGCGCGAGTCACCAGCGTAATCGAAGCCGTTCTCAAACCGCGCCGAGAGAACATCCGCCTTGGTTGCGCCTTTCAGATTGGTGTGTCCGTCGCTGGCAATTACGCCCGACACGAAGGGAATTCGAGCTGCCACTTTGCTGGCGATCGTTATATCGGCCGCGGTGGCGATATAGACCGGCCGGCCTTCGACAGCTCGATCGGCTGCGTAGGCCAGCAACTCATCGTTCAACGGCAACGACTCGACATCGACCTCTGCGCGCTCGGCCAACCGCTGCTTCAGTACCGCGCGTCCCTGCCACATCCAGATCAACAACATCACGATCTGCAGAGGGTGGCGCCTAACGAAGGCCAGCGCGGTTTCGACCAACAGATTGCCGCGCAGGATCGTGCCGTCCAAATCGAGCACTAGCGGTCGAGGTTCGACTGCGACTTGATGCGACGGAGCCCGGCCATCGAGACGTTGTGGGTTGAGCGACATCTCAGCTCCCCATACTCGGAGAGGCCATGTTCCGGCGATAGAAGTCCCAACAGTGATGCAGCGGCAGCCGTTCGAACTCCGCCTTCAAGACTACGCCAAAGACGGCTTCGTTGGCGTTCACGTCGATCTCGCATCGTGAGACAAAAACGCCGTCCGCATCGGCGAGATAACGGCTGGCCCCGGCCTCGGTCAGAACCTGCATTGTGCGTCCGACCTCGATCGCAATGGACGTGCCGCGCGCAGGGACAAGACGTAGCATCAGCGCGAATGGATCGGCGAAAGAGAGCGTGGCGTAGCGATGGGCAAGTTCATGGTAGCCACGCGCTTGGAACTCCTTGGCCGCCTCCACGGCGCTATGCGCCCAGAACAACCGGGACGCCGAAGCGTTGCTGGTCGGATCGGGATCGATGAAGAACCGCGCTCTCTGGATGTCGCGTGCGGGTTCGAGCCATTGCCGGCTGATGTGGTCAAATAGCCGCGCACCTTCGGCCGTGGTCCTAGGCACCCGTGTGCCGGGCAGCAAACGGGCGAGCTCGTCGCCGTCCACCGCCTCTCGGGTGCGTGTCGCCTCAGTGAAAGCGCGCTTGACCACCGTGTCCACCAACGGCAACGTCACAGCCGCGAGCAAAAGGCTCGAGACGACGACCCGCGGCGTCGATCCCGCCCACGTATCGGCGCGGAAAAACACTGCGGTGGCTGCGATCAGTCCGAGACCGCCGGTGTTCTGACTTTCCGCCGCAAGGGCGGCAGCCACCAGCAGGCAGGCATCAACGGCAAATGCTTCCTGAGTAAAAAATCCGGCTGCGACGCCGAACGGACCGCGGAGTGACCGTTCTGTTGAGACGGCTTTCCACAGCGCCACCAGCACGAGGCCGCTCACCAAAGCCAGAGGCTCCCAGTTGCGGAACGCGGCGAAGAAGATCGCATACAGTGCCCTGCCCTGGTTGACCGCCGCCATATTCAGGACGTCGCCGAAGTATCCGACCACCAGTCCGGACATCGCGTTCACCGCGACCAGCACCGCAAAGGTCAGGACAAGCGCCGAAACCAAGTTCCTCAACGGGGCGCGGCCCAACAGCACGGCCGCTAGTACGACGCCCGCCATCACGATCGCCGTCGTGATCTTCAAGAAAAACAGCAGTGTCAGTATATAAGCGAGCAGCAGTCCGTCGAACCGACGCTTGGGCAGCACGAGCCACAGGCCGCCGAGGAAAAGCAGCGCGGTCGCAAAGCGATTGTAGCTCGCGAAATAGCTGATCTCGGACAAATGCGTGCTGTCGAGGGTCGTCGGCACGAGCACCATCAATGCCGATAAACCCAGCGCCCCCGCAAATGCGAGCCCGGAGCGGAAACGCGGTGCGAGCACCACCAACGCCGGCAACATGAGCAGCCATGCGAGGGCATGCAGACCGACGAATGGATTCCCGTTCGGCCACAGTCGAACAGCGGCGGCGGTCAAGTACAGCGTTGCCGACCCGATCGGCGAGACGAAGTCGACGTGTGGAATTTGATTCAACGAGATGCGGTAGGCGCCGTCGAGCAAGAAGAGCCAGTCCCAGATCGCTCGACCATAAGGAATCGTCGTGACGAGCGACGCGAGTATGACAACCGCTGCACCCGACAGCACCAGCGCGCCGATACGCATGCTAAGTACCGTCGCGGATAGGATAGGCCGAGTGCTGGAAGTGGGAGCTATTAAGTCGGTCGATGCCATCGGCTCACCTTCACATCGAGGATCTCGCCTCGCTGTGATAAAGGCCGCCCGCTCGAAAAGGAATCAAGCTTCGCCGAAGCCTGCAAAGTCTTCACCGTTTACCTTGATTTAATTGGTAAACGTCCGGCGGGCTCGGTTTCGTTTGTGTCAATCCGAGGCGTCTCTGTCCGCACTGTCCCGCCGTATAACGCGGCCGCGGCGGCGCACTGCGGAACAATCAGTTTCCGACCTCCACCGTCACCGCATCAGCCGGCGGTCGCGGCTTGAGGATGCGCGCCAGCACCAAGCCGAGCATCGCCATCGTCAGCGCGGTCAGCATGAGCGTCGCGGACTGGCCGAGGTGCGACAGGCCGAAGCCGTAGGCGATCGGACCGGTGGTCTGGCCGATGAAGAAAAAGAACGAGTGCAGCGACATCGCGGTGCCGCGCGCGGTTTCGGTGAGTTCGGAGGCGAACACCTGGATGCAGCCGTGCAGCATGTAGAACCCCATCCCCATCAGGACGAAGGCGAACATCTGCGCTTGCCAGTGCGGGCCGAGCATGATCGCCGCAAGTTGCAGCGCGACCAGCAGACCGCCGCCGATCATCATGCCGGTGGTACCAAGCCGTGGCAGCAATTGCGACACCGTCAGCGTGTAGATCAGTCCACCGATCGCAAACCCGGCGATCACCAGGCCGGCAATCGACAGTCGCTGCTCGCCCTGTTCGTGCAGGAACGCCGCAACGTAGGGAAACACCCCCATCACGCAGGTGCCTTCGATGAACACCGCGCTGAAGCAGATCGCCGCGTTGGGATTTGAGAAGATCGTGCGATAGCCGCGTCGCAGTGCCGGCAGATCCATTTCGTCACGACGCGGCGGCATGTTTGCGGAGCGCGCGGCGAACGCCACCGCGATCGCTGCGGCGACCACCAGCAGCCCGAGGATCGCCAGCACCCCGCGCCAGCCGAGAAAATCGCCGATTACGCCCGACGCCGAGGCGCCGAGCAGATTGCCGGCCATCGAGCCGCCGAGCACGCGGCCGATCGCGATCTGCCGCCGATCCACCGTGACCAGATCGGCCGAGAGGCCGAGTGCCACCGGAAACACCCCGCCGGCGCCGATGCCCGCGAGAATGCGGCAGACGAACAGCACCGCGAATGACGACGACAGCGCACCGAGCAGATTGGCGAAGCCGAGCAGTGCCAGGCAGACGATCATCAGCCGCGCTTTGCCGAACAGATCGCCGAGCGCGCCGATCGCCGGCTGCACCACCGCGAAGGTGAAGGCGGTGACCGCCGCGAGCCCGGCCGCGGTGGTGATCGTGACGGTGAAATCGTCGGCGATCCGCGGCAGCACCGGATCGAGCGCGCGGGTCGAGAGCGAGGCCGCGAAGCTCGACAATGCGATGATATTGAGCGCCGGCGGCAGCCGCGACGATGAGGCTGCACGACCGGCTGGTGGCATCAAATGGCCCCGACCGTGGACCGCTTCTTGGCCAGCGCGTCGAACTCCATCAGCGTCTTGATGAGCGCTTCGAACTCGCGCAGCGGCACCATGTTGGGTCCGTCGGACGGAGCATGGTCTGGATCGGGATGCGTCTCGATGAACACACCGGCGACGCCGACTGCGACCGCCGCGCGCGCCAGCACCGGAACGTATTCGCGCTCGCCGCCCGACGAAGTCCCCTTACCGCCGGGTTGCTGCACCGAATGGGTGGCGTCGAAGATCACCGGTGCGCCGGTGGTCTTCGCCATGATCGGCAGGGCGCGCATATCCGACACCAGGGTGTTGTAACCGAACGACGCGCCGCGTTCGGTCACCAGCACCTTGAGATTGCCGGCGCTGGTGATCTTGGCAACGACATTGCCCATGTCCCACGGCGCCAGGAACTGGCCCTTCTTGACGTTGACGACCTTGCCGGTCGCCGCCGCAGCCAGCAGCAGGTCGGTCTGCCGGCACAGAAACGCTGGAATCTGCAGAATGTCGACGGCTTCGGCGGCTCGCGCGCATTGCTCGCTCTCGTGCACGTCGGTCAGCACCGGCAGGCCGAGATGATCGCGGATCTCGGCGAAGATCGGCAGCGCGGCGTCGAGGCCGAGGCCGCGCGCGCTGGCGGCGCTGGTGCGGTTGGCCTTGTCGAACGAGGTCTTGAAGACGAGGCCGATGCCGAGTCGGGTCGCGATCTCCTTCAGCGCCGAAGCGACTTCGAGCGCGTGACCGCGGCTTTCGAGCTGGCACGGGCCGGCGATCACCGACAGCGGCAACGAATTGCCGAATTTGACGTTGCCCGCCACGACGCTGGTCGCGGGCGCAATGCTCTTGTTCACCGCACTGTTCCTTGTTCGAAGATCAGGGTCGCGCCGTACACATCCGGCACCACCAGGCGGCCGACATGGCGCGCCGCCGGGACCTTGTGGTCTCGCAGCCGCCGTTCAACCACGGCGAGATCGTCCGCGGCAATCCGTAATCCGACCAAGCTCGCGCCCTCGCCCACCGACGGAACCGTGACGCCGTATTGGTCGCGCAACGACACCGGTTCGACGATATCGATGTCACCGCGGCCAGTGCCCGCAGTGACACCGATCGACGACGACCGCAGATCGCGCGATCCGGTGAAGGCTCCAAGGAAGATGTGATGATCGGTCGGATTGTCGGCGACCATCACCACCGCAGTCACGGCGCGGGCGCCGTTGGCGTGGGTCTGAAACTCCGGATTCCAGAAGTTCTCTGGATAATGGTGCTGGCAAGCGGCGAAACCGGTCTGCGGCGACAATGGATCGCGCGCAAACGCCAACGAGAATTGCAGCTTCACCACGCTGCCGTCGGGGCGCCGTCCCTCCCGGCCGAAGCTGAACAGATCACCAACCGCGATGCCTGCGGCGGTGAACCGGCGCAGGTCGGCTGCCGCATCGTCACTGGCGAGCAGCAACATCGACAGCCCTTCGCGCACCGCCAAGTAATCACGCTGAAGCGCTCCGAACGACAAGGCACCGTCGCGCCGCGGGGGGATCTTGTCGGGCTCGCCGATCGTCAGCAGCTCGATGAAGAAGCGATCGAACTGCACGATGCGGTTGTGCGTCCCCCAGGGATGAACATTGCGCGCGCCGACGGTGAAGCCGAGCCGCTGATACACGTCCGCGGCCGCGTCGAGATCGCGCACCGCGTGAACGATATGGTCGAGACCGTTGGGCATGAACGAGGCCGTCATTGCAAGGAGCGCAGCGACCAAGCAATCCAGCCCCGTGCTCGGCGCTGGATTGCTTCGCTTCGCTCGCAATGACGATCGAAACTGATGCTCATCCGAATTACTTCAGCGCCGAAAACGAGGTCGGCACCAGCAACTGATTGGTGATGCTCTCGACGATCTGGCCGTCCTTCTCGGTCTCGGCCTTGGCTGCGAGCCATTCCGGATCGGTGGCGAACGCGGTCCACTTCTGCTCGCGCTCGGCCAGGCTTTCCCAGGCCAGCAGATAGGTCAATTCCTGATTGGAGGCGCCGACCAGCGTGGTGAAGAACCCGGCCTGGCGGATGCCGTGCTTGTCGAACAGCTTCAGCGTGATGGTCTCGAACCGCTTCAGCACTGCCGGCAGTTTGCCCGGCACGCAGCGATAGACTCGGGTCTCGTAGATCATCAGTTCTCCCCATGCTCGGCGAGCTTATAGCGGTAAGCCACGGGGCTTGTCTTGCGTCACGCGCAGGGAGCAGAGTTGCGCCTGCAGCGAACAGATTGTACATACAATATCGGACTTCGACCCGGCCAAGGATGCGATCAACCGCGCCAAGCACGGCATTTCGGCCATCGTTCGCGACGGAGCGGTTCGACTACGGCGAGGATCGATTCCGTGCCTATGGTGACATCGACGGACTTGCCTATTGTCTGGTGTTCACGTTTCGCGACGGGCTTCGTCCGATCAGTCTGCGACGCGCCACGACAAGGAAATGAGGCGTCATGCCCCGTAAGCCCATCGAGCCAGTGTTCGACGACAACCCGGAGTGGACCGCTGAAGATTTCGCCAAAGCGACTCCCGTAAACATCATGGCCAGAGATCTGACTTCGGAGTTCCTCGCGAAAATCCCGAGCAGACGTGGTCCCCAGAAGGCGCCGACCAAGGTGCCGGTATCGATCCGGCTCAGCGCCGACGTGGTGGCCCACTACAAGGCGACCGGGCCCGGCTGGCAGTCGCGGATCGACGACACGCTCCGCAAGGCCGCGAAGCTGAAGACTGGCTAAGTGCTCCGCACCACCTCTATCCCAGTCCGAAGCTGCCTCAGCGCGGCTTAGGCGGGAGTTCACCCGCGGTCGCCGCAATCTGCGGATCGACGAGGGTCACTCTGGCGCCCGGCTCGGCGCCGAACAGTTTCCTGAAATGCTCCGGTCCGAGCAGCTTGGCTGCTTCGTCGATGAGGTGCTGGTTACGAGCGTTCAGCGCTTCGGCGCTGGGCTGGCCGGCGCCCGGCCATGGCTGCGCTGCAAACCGCTGCACCTCACCGCGCAGCCGCAACAGGCTGGCCAGCTTCGCCGGCTCGGTCACCAGCAGTTCGGCTGCTCGCCTCTCGAATTCATCCAACGCGATGCCCTCGCCGCCTGTCGCCATCACCAAGCCTCCCGGTTGCGCCCGCGCGGTCAGTTGCGTGCCGCTGCAGGCCGCCACCTTGGCCGACCATGCCGCTTGCTGCAGGCCATAGGTGCCGTAGATGTAGCTCGACAGCGGATAGCCGCGCGCCTTGCTCACCGTCAGAGGCGGCACGGCGCCGTCCGACGTTGCATACAGCACCTGATTGGCCAATTGGTGGCACACGCCGTCGACGCCGTAGGTGTAGATCGTGCCGCGAGCGCCGGGCGTAGTGTTCGAATCGGCGTTGGCCTGCACCAGGCATTGGGCAAGCTTCAGGTTGCCGACCTGCTGGCCCAGCGCCCCGGTCAGATTGACCGGGGTTCCGCCTTGCGGATGAAACGCCCCCCAGCAATACCAGAACGACTGGCCTGCAACGACGACGTCGGCAATGGCGTTATAGGGATGAACCTGATTGTCGTAGCTGGTCACCCAGGTGTGGTCGACCGGAGACTCCGAAGACCAAGCCGGAACCGCCCAGGCATAGAGGCTGACCGACGGTGTCATTTCCATTCCCCCCGAAGAGAAGTCGCGCGACACGTTACGGTTGTGCCCAAAGCATCATCTACCGGGCGAGGAATGTCCACGCGCAAGTCGCAGCCATTCACGGAATTTGCCGATCCCCGAAAGGAGCTGAGTATGACCTCCCCGTCATCGTCGACCGCCGCTGATCGTACCGATGCCGCGCGGGGCATATCGCAAGCACGCTGCCTGTTGGCCGTCGTCCTGGCGCTCGGGACCGCACCTGCGCTCGCCCAGGCCCCCGCCAGCGGCGCGCCCGGCGTCGTCACCGGCGGCAGTCAGGACGTGATGGTGGGCGGCAGGCCGGCAGCCCGCGCCGGTGACGTCACCACCGACGGCGCGATCGTGGAAGGTTCGAAGAACGTCTTCATCAACGGCAAACCGGCCGCGATCGGCGGCAGCCGCACCGGCTGTGGTGGGGTGGTGATCGGCAGTAGCTCGGGCGTGTTCATCAACGGCAAACCGGTCGTACGCACGGGCGACTCCACCACGAACTGCAAGTAACAAGGTCACCCGGTCCGACATGTCAGTCACGTCAACGCCGCGGCATGCCGTCGGCGCCCATTTCGCCGCACGCCTGCTGCTCGCTGCGCTCGCCCTCCCACCGCTACTGCCTACCCTCACCACCGAAGCTCGAGCGCAGCAGCGCCGGGCTCCGACCGAACGCGAATTGGTGGTGAAGATCAACGACGCCTTCCGCTCGCTGCAGGCCGGCGATCGCGACGGCGGTCGTCAGCGGCTCACCGACGCGCTGCGCGCCGTGCGCGGCAGCAACTACGATGCGCTCACGATCCGGGCTTATCTCAGCGCCGTCACTTTCTTCGAGCGCCGACGCGATACCGCGACCGCATCGGAACTGTTCGCGGAGGCCGCGAACACCCGCGCCGCACGCGACAACAGCCCTGACGCAACGACGTTGTGGTTCGAATACGCCCGCTTCCTGGAACGCACCATCCAGTACGAGCGCGGCATTCCGGTCGCGATCGAGGCCGGCAAACGGATGCGAGCGGTCTATGGGCCGAACAGCGCGCAGGATATCGCCGGCAGCGACATCCTCGCGACGCTGCTCACCAACAACGGCGCGGTGGCGGCCGGGCTCAACCTGTCGGAAGAGACCTATCTCGGCGCGCGCAAGGCGCTCGGCGACAAGGAGCCGCTGACCTGGCGTACCGAGAACAACTACGCCGAAGCGCTACGTATGGTCGGCCATCCCGACCTCGCCGCCAAGATCGATGCACCGCTCCTCAAGAAGCGGATCGCGCATTACGGCGTCGGCAGCATTCAGGCGCTGGTCAGCGCCAGCAACCTCGCGCTCGATCATTTGGCGATGGGGAACGAGGCCGAGACCATGCAGGCGCTCGCGCTGCAGAAGCGCTGCGCTGCCGAACTCGCCGATCCCAGGTCCGAACACGTCGCCCAGGCCGACACCTGGATCGCCTACGCCAAGGCGTATTTTCATCCCGACCGCGCGCTGCCCTCGCCCGAGCTGGAGGCAATGGCGCGGGTCAAGGACTGGAACGGCGCGCCGGACCTGCTGCGGATCAAATCCGCGCAGCTCGCCGCCGATCAGTACGAGCGCCGCGGCGATACGGAGCGCGCGCTGGCGCTGCGGATCGATGCGTATCACCGCGCGCAGGAGACGATCGCGCGCCAGCATCCGATCACCTTCGATGCGCTGCTCGGCGTCGCAGTGACCAGGATAAAGCGCGGCGACGCCGACGCGCTGGCGACCTTCAAGGACGTCGAGCAGCAATCGTTTCGCTGGATGCTGCGCGAGGTCGGCACTGCCGGCAACCGCTACGTCGCCGAGACGATGCGCAAGCTCGCCGACGACATCCTGTACGAATACGGCCGCTATGCGCTGATCGATCCGGCAGCGGCGGTCGCTTATGCGGACGCGGTGTCGCGCTGGAAGACCATGGAGGACGGCGAGCGCACGCTGCTGCGGCTGACGCTCGACCGGCTGCCCGACGAGCCGACGCGCGAACTGGCCCGCACGGTGCTGCGGCTGTCCGGCCAGCAGCAGGAAATGCTGTCTTCAGGCAGGCTCGACGACGATGCGCGCGACGTGCTGAAGCGATTGCAGGAGGCGCGGCAGCAGCTTGCTGCGCGTGTCGGCGCGAAGCCGCCGGCCAATGTGCAACTGCCCTCCGTCGAGGACAAGCTCATTGAAACCGATGCCCTGGTCGACTTCTTCGTCAGCGACCGCGGCAGCCGGGTCAAGCCGACCGAGCCGAAGCCGGCGGCGCGGCTCCAGGCGGTGGTGCGGCGCCACGGCAAGCCACCGCAGGTGATCGATCTCGGCCCGCTCGACGGCTTCACTGCGCCGAGCGTCGTGGAGGCCGATCGCGCGCAGCCGTTCCGCCGGCTGTACGACACGCTGATCGGCCCGCTGAAGCCGCAGCTCGCGGGCGTCACGCGGCTGTTTCTGGTGCCGGACGCCGACCTCTACAGCCTGCCCTTCGCGATGCTGCAGGACGGCAACGGCCGCTATCTCGACGAGATCTACGATACCCGCATCCTGACCCGCGCCGACGCGATCGTGTTCGCCGAGCAGGACGACAGGCTGATCGCGGGCAGCAAGGCGGTGCTGGTCGGCGGGCTGGACTATGCCGGCGCGGCCAGTCAGCTCCCTTCGACCAAGACTGAGATCGATCGCATCGCGCCCGATCTGCAGCATCGGGATATCGCGCGCGTGATGTTGACCGGCGACAGCGGCGAGACCGCGATCCACGATAAGGCCGAGGGCGCGGCGCTGCTCCATCTCGCCACCCACGGCTTCTACAAGGCGGCGACCGATCGCACCGACGCGCTGTGGCGGAGCGGCATCGTCGCCGCCCGCCCCCTGCTCGACCGCTCGCCGCGGCGCGACGGCGAAGATGGCGTGATCTACGCCCGCGAATTGATGGACTGGAATCTGTCGGCCGCCGACCTCGTCGTACTGTCGGCCTGTCAGACGGCGCTCGGCGATCCGAGCCGGATCGGCAGCGTCCGCGGCCTGCCGACCGCGCTCGCCATCGCCGGCGCACGGCGCTCGCTGCTGACGCTGTGGGAAGTCAGCGACGCCGGCACCGCCAATTTCATGGCTCGTCTGTATCAGGTGCTCGCCAACGACAATCTCGACTACGCCTCGGCGCTGCGCAAAGTCCGCATCGAGGCGATCCACGGCAAGATCAAAGCCGCCGAAGATCCGTCGGTCTGGGCGGCTTTCGTGCTGTTCGAGAACTGATCAGGCGTGGGGTTGGTGCCAGCCCCACAAACACCGTCATGCCCGGCCTTGTGCCGGGCATCCACGCCTTGCTGACGGAGACGCTGAAACGGCGTGGATGGCCGGGACAAGCCCGGCCATGACGAAAGCGTAGAACCAAACCGGCAAGTCGAAACGCGAGCCTGGCCGCCTCATGATCGCGTCCGGGGCTACACCAGCCGGCTCTGCACCAGCGCCGCTTCGACGAACGAGGCGAACAGCGGGTGCGGGTCGAACGGGCGCGATTTCAGCTCGGGGTGGAACTGGACGCCGATGAACCACGGGTGATCTTCGTATTCGACGATCTCCGGCAGCACGCCGTCCGGCGACATGCCGGAGAACTTCAGGCCGTGCTGTTCGAGCCGGTCCTTGTAGGCGGTGTTGACCTCGTAGCGGTGGCGGTGGCGCTCCGAGATTTCGGTGGCGCCGCCATAGACCTGGCTGACCCGGCTGCCGCGCTTGAGCGCCGCGGGATAAGCGCCGAGCCGCATCGTGCCGCCGAGATCGCCGGCCTGGCTGCGCTTCTCCAGCTCGTTGCCGCGGACCCATTCGGTCATCAGGCCGACCAGCGGCTCCGGTGTCGGACCGAATTCGGTCGAGTTGGCCTGCTCGATGCCGGCGAGATTCCGCGCCGCCTCGATCACCGCCATCTGCATGCCGAAGCAGATGCCTAAATACGGCACGTTGCGCTCGCGGGCGAAACGCGCCGCCTCGATCTTGCCCTCGGCGCCGCGCTGGCCGAAGCCGCCGGGCACGAGGATGCCGTTGACGTGCTCGAGGAACGGCGCCGGGTCTTCGTTCTCGAACACCTCGCTCTCGATCCAGTCGAGCTTGACCTGGACCTTGTTGGCAATGCCGCCGTGAGAAAGCGCCTCGATCAGCGACTTATAGGCATCCTTCATGCCGGTGTACTTGCCGACGATCGCGATCGTCACCGCGCCTTCGGGATTGCGGATACGCTCGTTGATCTCGTGCCAGCGCGCCAGCTGCGGCGGCTCCTTGGCGGCGATCGCGAACGCCGCCAGCACTTCGTCGTCGAGCCCGGCGGCGTGATACGCCTCCGGCACCGCGTAGATGCTGTCGGCGTCGCGCGCCTCGATCACCGCGCTTTCGCGGACGTTGCAGAACAGCCCGAGCTTGCGCCGCTCCTCCTTCGGAATCGGCCGGTCGGTGCGGCACAGCAGGATGTCGGGCTGGATGCCGATCGAGCGCAGCTCCTTGACCGAATGCTGGGTCGGCTTGGTCTTCAGCTCGCCCGCGCTCGGGATGTAAGGCAGCAGCGTCAAGTGGATGTAGATCACGTCGCCGCGCGGCAGATCGTTCTTGATCTGGCGGATCGCCTCGAAGAACGGCAGGCCCTCGATGTCGCCGACGGTGCCGCCGATCTCGACCAGGACAAAGTCGTAACCGTCATTGTCGCTGACGATGAAGTCCTTGATCGCGTTGGTGACGTGGGGGACCACCTGGATGGTGGCGCCGAGATAGTCGCCGCGGCGCTCCTTGGTCAGGATGTCCTGATAGATCCGCCCCGTCGTGATGTTGTCCTGCTTGGTCGCAGGTCGCCCGGTGAACCGCTCGTAATGGCCGAGATCGAGATCGGTCTCGGCGCCGTCGTCGGTCACGAACACTTCGCCGTGCTGATACGGCGACATCGTTCCGGGATCGAGGTTGAGATAGGGATCGAGCTTGCGAAGCCGGACTTTGTAGCCACGCGCCTGCAGCAGCGCACCGAGTGCCGCTGATGCCAGACCCTTGCCGAGCGAGGAGACCACGCCGCCGGTGATGAAGATATACCGCGCCATGGGACTTTACCTTTAATGCCGTCGGTCCGATTCGCCAAAACGATTCGTACCCCTCGGGCAGTTTGACCAATGCCTGTGGGTGACGCTGAAAGATTCAGCTATTTCAGAGAATTGCCGAAGGGGCCTCAAACATCATGCGAGGCCCCTTCGGCGCATATCGGCAATGCTTATTGCGACTGCGGCGGGGTCGGCGCTGCAGGCGCGGCCGGTGCCGCCGGCTGCTGGTTCTGCTTCTGATCGGCCTGCTTCAACGTATCGAGCAGACCACCGCCCTGCGACAGCGGCGGCGCCGGCTGGCCCGGCGCCTGCTGCTGAACCGGCGCTGCGGTCGGCAGGATCGTCGTCGGCTTACGGTTGTAGCTCGCCAACCAGGTGAGCAGCAGGCTGGTGGCGAAGAACCCGACCGCGAGAATCGCGGTGGTGCGGGTGAGCAGGTTGGCGGTGCCGCGACTCGACATGAAACCGCCACCACCGCCGACGCCCAGGCCGCCGCCTTCGGACTTCTGCAGAAGCACCACGCCGATCAGGCCCAGCACGAACATCAGGTGAATGACGATAATGACAGTCTGCATCGTACCCTTCCATCGCAAGCCAATGCCGCCAAACGGCCGATAGGCGCCGGCGGGCGGCTGCTCGACAGGCTTGCGGGATAAATGAAGTCGCGCGGTGTCTACACGATCGCGCGGGGATTTGTCACCCCCGCGCGGCGCCGGAAACGCCGCAGCAACGCCGCTCGGCGCGGTTTAGTTAGGGGCAGCCGGCAGCGATCGCAAGGAAATCGGACGCCTTCAGGCTGGCCCCGCCGATCAATGCGCCGTTGACGTGCGGCACCGCCAGCAATTCGCGGGCGTTCGAAGGCTTCACCGAACCGCCGTACAGGATCCGCATCGCCTCGCCCGCCGCACCGAACCGATCGCTCAAAGTCTTGCGGATAACGCCATGAACTTCCTCGACATCGGCCGTCGTCGGGGTGCGGCCGGTCCCGATCGCCCAGACCGGCTCATAGGCCACCACCAGATTCGCCGCGGTAGCGCCGTCCGGCAGCGAGCCGGCCAGCATCCCGGCGACCACGTCGAGCGTATGACCGGCGTCGCGCTCGCCCTGAGTCTCGCCGACGCAGACGATCGCCACCAGCCCGGCACGCCACACCGCCTGCGCCTTGGCGCGAACGATCGCATCGGTCTCGGCGTGATCGGCGCGGCGCTCGGAATGGCCGACGATGATCGCCGCAGCGCCTGCATCGGCGAGCATTTCGGCGGCGATGTCGCCGGTATGGGCGCCCGACGCGTTGGCGTGGCAATCCTGGCCGCCGATCGCAAACGGCAGCCCCTTGCCCACCGCAGCGTCCGCAACCCGCGCGGCGAAGCTGGCCACCAATGTCGCCGGCGGACACACCAGCAGATCGATGCCCTGCGGCAATTGCCCGGCGCCCGCGATCATGGCGTCGAGCTCGGCGACCGAGTCCTTCAGGCCGTTCATCTTCCAGTTTCCAGCAATCAGAGGACGAACGGCGGGGACCGGCATGAGCACTCTCGCAATAATGGGTTGAGGCGTTCCGCTAGCAGAGCCGATTGCGAGACTCAAGGAGACGTGAACACCACCGCTGCGGCGATCCGCAGCACCGCCCGCTTGCGACGGGATGGCATCTGCGCCGGCCGCGACATCGGCTGCGGTTGCGACGCCCAAGGCGGCACTTTAGGATGGATTTTCAAGCCGACGACGCTAATTTGCGCACCCGCGCCCAGCTAGCGCGGCCGGTTCCCTCCTGACAAAAAGTGACTCCATGCTCCGAGGAATGCGCAAAGCCTCATCCAACTGGATTGGCAAGACCATCATGACCATCGTGATGGGCGTCCTGATCATCAGCTTCGGAGTCTGGGGCATTGCCGACGTGTTCCGCGGTTTTGGCCGCTCGACGCTCGCCAAGATCGGCCAAACCGAAATCTCGACCGAGCAGTTCCGCCAGACCTACAACGACCGTCTGCAGCAGATCGGCCGTCAGTTCGGCCGGCCGCTGACGCCGGATCAGGCGCGCGCCATCGGCATCGACCGCCAGGTGCTGCAGCAGACGATCGCCGAAGCAGCGCTCGACGAGGATGCGCGCAGGCTCGGGCTCGGCCAGTCCGACGCCGACACCATGAAGTCGATCCTGGAAGATCCGAACTTCAAGGGTGCCAATGGCCAGTTCGACCCGAACCGATTCCAGCAATTGATCCGGCAGTTCGGCTTCACCGAGCAGCGCTATCTCGCCGAGCAGCGCCACGTCGCGTTGCGGCGGCAGATCGCCGGGACTATTACCGCCGGACTAGAGCCGTCGAAGACGATGTTGGCGGCGCTGAACCAGTTCCAGAACGAACAGCGCGCGATCGACTATCTGAAACTCACCGCGGCCCAGGCCGGCACCATCGAGGCGCCCTCGCCCGCGGCGCTCAGCGCGTTCTACGACGCCCATAAGGCGCAGTTCCGCGCTCCCGAGTATCGCAAGCTCTCGTTCGTGGTCGTAACCCCGGAATCGATCGCGAAATGGACCGAGGTGTCCGACGCAGACGCCCAGAAGCTGTTCGAGCAGCGCAAAGAGAAGATGTCGACGCCGGAGAAGCGGCAGATCCTGCAGATCGTATTCCCGAACGTCGACGAAGCTCAGGCCGCGCGGGCCAAGATCGCGAGCGGGACCAGCTTCGCCGACATTGCCAAGGAGCGCGGGGTCAAGCCGGCCGATCTCGACCTCGGCCTGATCGGCCGTTCCGACATGCTCGACCCGAAGGTCGCTGCGGCCGCATTCACGCTGCCGCTGAACGAGGTCAGCCAGCCTGTGCAGGGACAATTCGGCACCGTGCTGCTCGAAGTCACCAAGATCGAGCCCGGCAAGCAGCCGGAGTATGCCAGCGTCGCCGAGTCGCTGAAGCGTGACATCGCCCAGGAGCGCGCCCGCAAGCAGGTGCAGGAGCTGCACGACAAGATGGAAGACGCCCGCGGCGGCGGCGCCAGCGTGATCGAGGCGGCCAAGCAGCTCGGCCTCACCGCAGTTACGGTGGACGCGCTCGACCGCTCCGGTCGCGGCCCCGATGGCGCGCCGGTGGCGTCGATCCCGCAGGGACTCGAACTCGCCAATGCTGCCTTCAACAGCGATCCCGGCGTCGACAACGACGCGATCAGCTACCAGAGCGGCTACGTCTGGTACGACGTACTCGGCGTGACTCCGTCGCGCGATCGGCCGCTCGACGAGGTCAAGGACAAGGTCGAGGCCGGTTGGCGCGCCGAACAGGTCGGCGAGAAGCTGCGTAAGCTCGCGTCCGAGCTGGTTCAGAAGCTGCAGGGCGGCGCCAAGCTCGCCGAAGTGGCGCCGGCCGGCGTCACCGTGCAGAACGCGGCCGGAATCAAGCGCGAAGGCGCCGACGCCGGACTGCCGAACACCGTGGTGGACGCGGTGTTCCGCACCGCCAAGGATGGCGCCGGCGAGGTTCGCGGCAGCAGCGATACCGATTGGTACGTGTTCCGCGTCACCGGCGACACCGTGCCGACGGCCGAGTTCAACACGCCGCAGATGCAGCAGTTGAAGGACAATCTGGTGCAGCGGCTGCGCGACGAGCAGGTCGGCGAGTACATCGCCTGGCTGGAGAAGGACATCGGCACCAAGGTCAATCAGGAAGCGGTGGCGCAGGCAACGGGGGCGGCGACGAACTGACGGCGCGACGCCGCAGTCCGGTCGCCGAAGGGGACAATGGTTGATTTCAAATCGATTATCGCAAAGGTCGCGACCGGCGCGACACTGACGCGCGAAGAAGCCACCGACGCTTTCGACGCGATGATGTCGGGCGACGCGACGCCGTCGCAGATGGGTGCGCTGCTGATGGGCCTCAGGGTCCGCGGCGAAACCGTCGACGAGATCACCGGCGCGGTGACCACGATGCGCGCCAAGATGCTGCCAGTCACCGCTCCGGCGGATGCGGTCGACATCGTCGGCACCGGCGGTGACGGCTCGGGTTCGGTCAACGTTTCGACCTGCGCCTCGTTCGTCGTCGCCGGCTGCGGCGTCACCGTCGCCAAGCACGGCAATCGCGCGCTGTCGTCGAAATCCGGCGCCGCCGACGTGCTCGCCGCGCTCGGCGTCAAGATCGACATCACGCCCGAACAGGTCGGTCGCTGTGTCAACGAAGCCGGCATCGGCTTCATGTTCGCGCCGACGCATCATCCGGCGATGAAGAACGTCGGCCCGACACGGGTCGAGCTCGCCACGCGCACCATCTTCAATCTGCTCGGACCGCTGTCCAACCCGGCCGGCGTCAAGCGCCAGATGATCGGCGTGTTCTCGCGACAATGGGTGCTGCCGCTCGCGCAGGTGCTGAAGAACCTCGGCTCCGAGGCGGTCTGGGTGGTGCACGGTTCCGACGGCCTCGACGAGATCACGCTGTCCGGCACTACCGCGGTGGCCGAGCTGAAGAACGGCGAGATCACCAGCTTCGAGATCAGCCCCGATGACGCCGGCCTGCCCCGCGCCCCAGCCGAAGCACTGAAGGGCGGCGACGCCCAGGCCAATGCGGTGGCGCTGCGCGCGGTGCTGGAAGGCATGCCGGGCCCGTATCGCGACGTCGCCCTGCTCAACGCCGCCGCGACGCTGGTCGTCGCCGGCAAGGCGAAGGACCTGAAGGAAGGCGTGGCACTCGGCGCCCAGGCGATCGACTCGGGCGCCGCCGAAGCCCGGCTGAAGAAGCTGATCGCGGTCTCCGCGGCGGCCTGAGCGCCAAACCATCGCTCGTCATTGCGAGCGCAGCGAAGCAATCCAGCTTCGTGCACCGAGCTGGATTGCTTCGTCGCTTCACTCCTCGCAATGACGAACGCTGAACTGATACTTTTGGTAAAGTCCGGCTCCAGGGAGCGTCATGTGTCCGACATCCTGACCAAGATCGAAGCCTATAAGCGCGAGGAGATAGCGGCCGCCAAGCGCGAGCGTCCGCTTGCCGCGATCGAGGCGATCGCCCGTGAAGCATCGCCGCCGCGCGGATTCGTCAAGGCGCTTCGCGCCAAGCATGCGGCCGGCGACTACGGGCTGATCGCCGAGATCAAGAAGGCCTCGCCGTCAAAGGGGCTGATCCGCGCCGACTTCGATCCGCCGGCGCTTGCCAAAGCCTATGAAGCCGGCGGCGCGGCGTGCCTGTCGGTGCTGACCGATACGCCATCGTTCCAGGGCAGCCTCGATTATCTCGTCGCGGCGCGCGCCGCGGTTTCGCTGCCGGCGCTGCGCAAGGATTTCATGTACGACACCTATCAGGTGGTCGAGGCGCGTGCCCACGGCGCCGACTGCATCCTGATCATCATGGCGGCGCTCGATGACGCCGAGGCCAAGGACATCGAGGACGCTGCGTTCGATCTCGGCATGGACGTGCTGCTCGAAGTCCACAATGCGCCCGAACTCGAGCGCGCACTGAAGCTTCGGTCGCCGATGGTCGGCGTCAACAATCGTAATCTGCGTACCTTCGAGGTGACGCTGGCGACCAGCGAGGCGCTGGCGCCTCTGATTCCGAAGGACCGACTGATGGTCGGCGAAAGCGGCATCTTCACGCCCGACGATCTCGCCCGCCTCGCCCGCGTCGGCATGTCGACCTTCCTGGTCGGCGAAAGCCTGATGCGGCAGCAAGACGTCACCGCAGCCACCCGCGCGCTGCTGACGCGTGCGGCCTGAGGCGGTAGGTATGGCAAAGACGGCGAAGTCGAACTCCAAGCCAGAGGCAACGCCTCCTGCCCTCACCCATATCGGCGCCAGCGGTGAGGCGCGGATGGTGGACGTGTCGGAAAAGCCGGCCACCGAACGCGTCGCGGTCGCCGAGGGCCGTGTGGTGATGAAGAAGGCGACGCTGGAGCTGATCCTCAGCGGCGACGCCAAGAAAGGCGATGTGCTCGGCACCGCGCGCGTCGCCGGCATCATGGCGGCCAAACGCACCGCCGAGCTGATCCCGCTGTGCCATCCGCTGGCGCTATCCAAGGTCACGCTCGACATCACGCCGGACACCAAGCTGCCGGGCTGCATCGTTCGCGCCACCTGCAAGGTCACAGGTCCGACCGGCGTCGAAATGGAAGCGCTGACCGCGGTCTCCGTCGCATGCCTGACGATCTACGACATGATCAAGGCCGCCGAACGCGGCGTTCGGATCGAAGGCATCCACCTGATCGCCAAGACCGGCGGCAAATCCGGCGACTACGTCGCGAGCGCGAACCGAAAATGAGCTAACATCGGCGGGCCCTCGAACGTCAGGCCCCCCGATGCCCGCCGACCTCGCCTCTGCCTCCGACACCATCTCCGGCCTCAGCGAGCGCGAGGCCGCCGCCCGGCTGGCGAGCGAAGGCTACAACGAGCTGCCAAGTCCCGATCGCCGCACGCTGCTCGGCATCGTGCTGGAGGTGGTGCGCGAGCCGATGCTGGCGCTGCTGCTCGGCGGCGGCGTGGTCTACATGGCGCTCGGCGATCTGAAGGAAGCGATCATCCTGCTGATCTTCGCCACCCTGTCGGTGGTGATTACGGTGGTGCAGGAAGCGCGTACCGAGCGCGTTCTGGAGACGCTACGCGATCTCACCAGCCCGCGCGCGCTGGTTATCCGGGACGGCATCCGCAAGCGCATCGCCGGGCGCGAGGTGGCGCGCGGCGACGTCATGGTGGTGTCGGAGGGCGACCGCATCGCCGCCGATGCGGTGCTGCTGCAAGCCGATGATCTCTTGGTCGACGAGTCGCTGCTCACTGGCGAATCGGTGCCGGTGCGCAAGCTCTCGCGCGGCGAAGCGGATGCCGCCACACTGCGCCGGCCCGGCGGCGACGATCAGCCAGCGGTTTACTCCGGCTCGCTGGTGGTGCGCGGCGGCGGCCTCGCCGAGGTCGTCGCCACCGGCCCCCACAGCGAGATCGGCAAGATCGGCCAGGCACTCGGCTCGTTGCAGACCGAAGCCCCGCGGCTGCAAATCCAGACCCGCGCGGTGGTGCGGACATTCGGGTTGATCGCCGCTGCGTTCACCGCGCTCGTCGTCGTCCTCTACGGCACGCTGCGCGACGGCTGGCTCGACGCCGTACTGGCGGGCATCACCGTCGGCATGTCGATGCTGCCGGAGGAATTCCCGGTGGTACTGACCGTGTTCATGGCGATGGGCGCCTGGCGGATCTCGCAGGCCCGGGTGCTGACGCGGCGCGCCGCCGCGATCGAAGCGCTCGGCTCCGCCACCGTGCTGTGCACCGACAAGACCGGCACGCTGACCGAGAACCGGATGTCGGTCGCCGAACTGCGCCTCGCCACGGGCGACGTGTTCCGTCCGCGAGACGGCGGCGCGCTGCCGGACGGCTTCGCGTCGCTGTTGGAAACCGGCCTGCTCGCGGCGGCTCCCGATCCGTTCGACCCGATGGACCAGGCACTGCACCGTCTGGCCGGCGATCACCTGCCGAATGGCAACGGCGCGCGCAGCCTCGTCCACGCCTACGGGTTGCGCCGCGACCTGCTGGCGATCACCCAGGTTTGGCGCGATCCCGACGACGCCGGTGCTTACGTCGTCGCCGCAAAAGGCGCTCCCGAAGCAATTGCACGAATGTGCGGTCTCGACGACGACACCCTCCGCACCTTGTCGGAAACCGTCGATGCGATGGCGGCCGAGGGGCTGCGTGTGCTCGGCGTCGCCCGCGCCTCGCATCCCGCCGAGGATTGGCCCGAGACCCAGCTCGGCTTCCGCTTCGATTTCCTCGGCCTCGTCGGCCTCGCCGATCCGCTGCGCGCGTCGGTGCCGGCCGCGGTCGCCGACTGCCGCACCGCCGGCATCCGCGTGGTGATGATCACCGGCGACTATCCGGCGACCGCCCAGGCAATCGCCCGCCAGGCCGGGATCGATGCCGACGGCTGCGTGACCGGCGACGAGATCGCGGCCCTCGACGACGACGCCCTGGCGCAGCGGCTGCGCACCACCACCGTGTTCGCCCGGATCATGCCGGAACAGAAGCTGCGGATCGTCCAGGCGCTCAAGGCCGACGGCGAAGTCGTGGCGATGACTGGCGACGGCGTCAACGATGCGCCGTCGCTGAAGGCCGCGCATATCGGCATCGCCATGGGCGGTCGCGGCACCGACGTCGCCCGCGAGGCCTCGGCGATCGTGCTGCTCGATGACGATTTCGCCTCGATCGTCACGGCGATCCGGCTCGGACGGCGGATCTACGACAATCTGGTCAAGGCGATGGGCTTCATCTTCGCCGTCCACGTTCCGATCGCCGGGCTGGCGCTGCTGCCGCTCTTGTTCGGACTGCCGATCCTGCTCGGACCGATCCACATCGCGTTCCTGGAAATGATCATCGATCCGGTGTGCTCGATCGTGTTCGAGGCCGAAACCGCCGAGGACGACGCGATGCGCCGCCCTCCCCGCGATCCGGAGCAACCGCTGTTCAGCCGGGCGCTGATCGCATGGGGATTGCTGCAGGGGCTGCTCGTGTTCGCACTGGTCGGTGGCGTGTTCGTCATCGGTCAGCTTCGCGCGATGCCGGAGACCGAACTGCGGGCACTGACGTTCTTCGCGCTGGTGCTGAGCTTCGTCGGGCTGATCTTCGTCAACCGCTCGTTCAGCACCTCCCTGTTGACGGCGCTCCGCCGGCCCAATCGCATGCTGGCGGCGATGCTCGGCATCGTCGCGGTGGTGCTGGTCGCCAGCCTGGCCTGGCCGTGGCTGCGCGATCTGTTCCGGTTCGGCCCGTTGCATCCGGACGATCTCGGCCTCACCGCGGCCGCGGCGCTGGTGGTGCTGATCGTACTGGAACTGGTCAAGCCGCTGTGGCGGAAGATGATGCGGCAACCGGGATAGCACCGGCCGCCGCATCGCGGGATGCGCCTGGCGTCGTTACGCGAACGCGTAGTCCGCGGCCTGCCGGTCGATCACGAACCGGCTGGTGTTGGCGCAGTCTTCGCAGCGATAGATGTGGCGCTCGAACTCAGCCCTGCGTCCGACCGGCCGAGGCTCGACGCGCACGAGCCGCATGGTCGCGCCGCACTCCGGGCAGCGGGACGGGTCGAAACTGGTTGATACGTGGCGCCAGACCATAATGCCTCCTCCGTGATGGCCGGTCATCTTCGGACAGATCATGCTGAGCGGCGCGGTCGCCGCTCAGCCGGATCGCGGCCCCGCCTCTCGGCGGGGGATCGTCGTCGAGCCGTTGCAGCGCATCAAGGATCGCGCGCAGCGGCACCGGATTACGATGTCCGGGTGCAAGCCGCAGCCAAGGCTGGTGCTCGACGGCGTTGGCGTCGGACGCCCATGAGGACAGGATGGCCCGCTTGTCCGCAGTAGACAGCGCGTCATCGCGCAGCACCTGGTCGGGATGATCATAGACCGTCGCGGACGGTCTCAAGGCCGTGACGCTCGCAGCGCCAGGCGAATAGGTACGTTCGAAGTTGGTAGATCGCATCGTGGTCCTCCCGAATTCCTCCTTCCAAACCGGGACGGCCGATGACTTGGACACGGCGTTCTCGTTTTCAAGACGCCGCGCGAAAAAAATCTTCGCCCCCCTTCACGGGACTACCACCCTGCCCCTTGACGGCGGCGCAACCGCGCCCAAATCGAAGGCACACCCGCACCCCCGCGGGTGACTTCCCGATCACAGCTAACAGTATCGAGGATATTCAAGACTGAGTACGAGGAGGCATCCATGAACATGCGCGACATCATCCCCTGGGGCCGGACTAATCAACCCGTAACCCGCTCGTTCGAAGGCGACCCGTTCCTGTCGCTGCACCGCGAGATGAATCGGCTGTTCGACGACGTATTTCGCGGCTTCGATCTGCCGGCCCGTGCCAGCACTCTGGCGCCGTTCAGCACCGGCTGGCCGAAGCTCGAAATCACCGACGGCGACAAGGAGCTGAAGATCGCCGCCGAAGTCCCGGGCCTTGACGAGAAGGACATCGAGGTGCTGCTCGACGACGGCACGCTCACCATCCGCGGCGAAAAGAGCGCGTCGACCGAGGCCAAGGACAAGCAGTTCAGCGAGCACTTCTACGGCAAATTCGAACGCCGGATTCCGCTGGACTCCGCAGTCGCCGCCGACCAGGTCAGCGCCAGCTTCAAGAACGGCGTCCTGACCGTCACGCTGCCGAAGGTGGAAGCCCCGCCCTCGACCGCAAAGCGGATCGAAATCCAAAAGGCGAACTGATAACGCGATGCTAAGCGTCCGCGCCCCGGCCCCGTATCGCGGTCCGGGGCGCTAGGTAGTTGCGAGCAAATAGCGCCTGTTATCATTCGACAGCAACTCGAATTTAACAATTCTCGGTTGCAATCGGGCCGATCGCTGATCCAACCAGCCCGGGAGCCACTCGTATGACTCAGCCGCGACGGTTTGCGCGCGTCCGCCCGAGCGGGCTCGTCTCTGGCAATGCCAATCTGATCGTCGGCCCTAAGCTACCGGTGATCCCGTGCCGCGTCGTCGATTACTCCGTCGTCCGTGAAGTTTGCTGA
>NZ_JAMKBZ010000015.1:0-128815 GCF_053772255.1 Rhodopseudomonas parapalustris
AACGAATTAGTGAACTCGCACAATTGCGAGCGAAGCGAAGCAATCCAGTTCAGTGCACCGCGCTGGATTGCTTCGTCGCTTCGCTCCTCGCAATGACGAGCGAGAAACGAAATCCCTTACGCCTTTTGCAGCAGCCCTTCGCTCTTCATTGCGTCTTGCACCTTCGGCCGGGCGGCGACGCGGGACTTGAAGGCGGCGAGGTTGGAGTAGGGGGCGAGGTCGATCTTCATCCGGTCGCACCAGCTCAGGATCACGAACAGATAGCCGTCGGCCACCGTGAACGACGAGCCCATCAGATAGTCCTTGCCGGCGAGCTGCTTGTCGACGTAGCCGAGGTGGCGGGCGATGCGGTCCTTGAAGAAATTCTTGGCGTCGTCGCCGAGCGTCGGGGCGAACAGCGGGCCGAAGCTCTTGTGCAGGTCGGTCGAGATGTAGTTCAGCCACTCCTGCAGCCGGTAGCGCTCCATCGTTCCGGCTTTCGGCGCCAGCTTGCCGGAGCCTTCCTGGTCGGCGATGAACTGCACGATCGCCGGCCCCTCGGTCAGCACCGAGCCGTCGTCGAGGCCGAGCGCCGGGACCGAGCCCTTCGGGTTGATCGCGGCATAGTCGTCGCCGTTCTCCAGCTTCTTGGCTCGGATATCGACCTTGACGAGGTCGAACGGCAGGCCGGCTTCGCTGAGCGCGATATGTGGCGACAGCGAACAGGCGCCTGGCGAGTAATATAGCTTCATGGGCGGCTTCCTCGGGTGGGATTGGATTTGTCGGCACGGGCGATTAAATGCCGGTGCATGGGCAAGTCAAGATTGATGCACCTGCATACACTGCGCTACAGTCGCTGCGGATGGACGAGCCGATGAAACGCAAACCGTCGACCGAGGCCACTGCCGCCTGGGTCCGCCTGATGCGGGTCCGGAGCCGGGTATTGGACGCTGTCGAGCAGGATCTGAAGAGGGCGGGCTTCCCGCCGCTGGCGTGGTACGACGCGCTGCTCGAACTGGCGCGCGCGCCGGGCGGGGAGATGCGCCCGGTCGAGCTCGAAAAGCAGATGCTGATCCCGCAATACTCCACCTCGCGCCTGGTCGACCGGCTGGTCGACGAGGGGCTGGTGGTGCGCCGCGAATGCCGCAGCGACAAGCGGGGTCAGTTCGTCGAAATCACCGAAGCGGGGCGCGACTTGCAAAAGAGAATGTGGACCGCCTATTCGGCGGCGATCGAAAAACACGTCGGCTCGAAATTATCCGATGCCGACGCGGTCAGCTTGTGCGGTCTACTCGACCGGCTCGGCTGCGCGTGCAACGGCTCCGCCGCTGCGCTCGATGCGCGAGACACCGCAGTCTCGCGATGATAAACAGCTCTCGCTTCGTGTTCGCGGTTGCTTCCGGCCGCGGTTTCCACCACCCCGCGTCGCCCGATCTCGCGCGCTTCTTTCGGACTTCCCATGGCGCGTGACCAGCTCGACATGACCCCGCTGAATTCGCGCGACGAACTGGTCGCGTGGCTTGAAGCGGGCGTAAAATCGCCGGCCGAATTTCGTATCGGCACCGAGCACGAGAAGACCCCCTTCACGCTCGACGGTCATCGCCCGGTGCCCTACGCCGGTGCGCGCGGCATAGGCGCGCTGCTCGACGGCATGCAGATCCTGCTCGGCTGGGACCCGATCATGGAGGGGCCGCACATCATCGGGCTGCACGACGTCACCGGCGGCGGTGCGATCTCGCTGGAGCCGGGCGGACAGTTCGAATTGTCGGGCGCACCGGTCGAGACCGTGCACCAGACCCACGCCGAACTGATGGCGCATCTTTCGCAGGTCCGGGAGGTCGCCACCCCGCTCGGCATCGGCTTCCTTGGCCTCGGTCTGACGCCGTCGTGGTCGCGCGGCGAAATCCCGGTGATGCCGAAGGGCCGCTACAAGATCATGACCAACTACATGCCGAAGGTCGGCTCCTACGGCCTCGACATGATGTACCGGACCTGCACGGTGCAGACCAATCTCGACTTCTCGTCCGAAGCCGACATGGTCAAGAAGCTGCGGGTGTCGTTGGCGCTGCAGCCGGTCGCGACCGCGCTGTTCGCGAACTCGCCGTTCACCGAGGGCAAGCCGAACGGCCTGTTGTCGTTCCGCTCCGAGATCTGGCGCGACACCGACAATGATCGGTCCGGCATGCTGCCGTGGGCGTTCGAAGACGGCATGGGATTCGAGCGCTGGGTCGACTACGCGCTCGACGTGCCGATGTACTTCGTCAAGCGCGGCGACGACTACATCGATGTCGCCGGTTCGTCGTTCCGCAAGTTTTTCGACGGTAACAACGAGAAGCTGCCCGGACAGCGTCCGACGCTGTCGGACTGGGCCAACCATCTGTCGACGATTTTCCCCGAGGTGCGGCTGAAGCGGTATCTCGAGATGCGCGGGGCCGACGGCCAGCCATGGGGCCGCCTGACCGCGCTGCCGGCGTTCTGGGTCGGGCTGCTGTACGACGATGCCAGCCTCGACGCCGCCTGGGAGCTGGCCAAGAACTGGAGCGCCGAGGAGCGCCAAACGCTGCGGGACGAGGTTCCGCGACTCGGGTTCAAGGCGAAGATCGGCAACCGTAGCCTGCTCGAAGTCTCCAAGGATTGCATGGCGCTGGCGCATGCGGGGCTGCGTCGCCGCGGCCGGATCGACGGCTCCGGTCTCGACGAATCGCGGCATCTGGCGCCGCTCGACCGCATCCTCGACAGCGGCCGCACGCCGGCCGAAGACATGCTGGAGAAGTATCACGGCGTCTGGCGCGGCTCGGTGGAGCCAGCCTACGACGAATACGCGTTCTGAACGCTGGCGGACCAAGACCACGCTGGTCCGCGGCGTTCATCCCCCATACAGGTTGTCAGCCGTCAGATGAAGGCTTGGGGCTGCGCTCCGGACCGGCCCGAGGTTCATCGGCCGGGATTCCGAGCCTAACGCGAAAGCAAGTGTGAATGCGAAGCGGCCTGCTCAGGGCGTGTTGGCTCGTGCTCGCCGTGGCAGCGGCGACGCTGTCGCCGCATGCGTCGTGGGCACAGGCGAATTTCGACCGGATCGGCGGCGACTATCTGCGCACGCCGGTAACCAGCGGCGATCCGGCCGAATGCGGACTGATGTGCGAACGCGACAAGCGTTGCCGGTCGTGGACTTTCAGCTATCCGCGCTCGCCCGAGGACGGGGCGATGTGCTGGCTGAAGAGCACTGTACCGCCACGTACACCCAGTTCGTGCTGCGTCTCGGGTGTCCGTGGTGCCGGGGTGCTGGAGCCGCGCAACGATTCCAACGAAGTTTCGATCGATCGTTACGGGGGCGACTATCGCAATTTCGAGCTGAAGGCCGGCGAGGGTGACGAGGCTTGCAAGGCGGCCTGCGTCGACGAGCACAAATGCCGGGCTTGGACCTACGCCCGCCCGGGCTATGTCGGGCGCAATGCGCGCTGCTTTCTGAAGAGCCACATCAAGCCGCCACGGCGGAAGCCTGGATTCATTTCGGGCGTGGTCAGGTAACATCCCGGCTTGTCCCAGCGTATCTGTTGCGCGCGGCCGAAGCGGCCCTGCGCTTGCAACGGAGGACTACGCCATGTCGCCGACCATCACCCGGAAGAGCTTCAACCGCGCTATGCTGGCAGCTGCCGTCGCCGCGCTGCTGCCGCTGTCGGGGGCGCTGGCTTCGACCGCCAGCCCGTACACGCCGGCAGCCTTCAAGGCGGCGCAGTCCGCCGGCGAGCCGGTGCTGATCGAAATTCACGCCGATTGGTGCCCGACCTGCAAGGCGCAGACGCCGATCATCCAGCGTCTTGCGGCCGATCCGAAATTCGCCAAGCTGAAGATTTTCCGCGTCGATTTCGACGGCCAGAAGGACGTGGTGAAGCAGTTCGGCGCCACCATGCAGTCGACCCTGATCGTGTTCAACGGCGCCGCCGAAAAGGGGCGCTCGGTCGGCGACACCAAGGAAGCCTCGATCGCATCGCTGCTCGCCAAGGCGCTTTGACGCCGTGACCGCGCTGGCACTGGCCTTTGTTGCCGGGCTGCTGTCGATCCTGTCGCCCTGCGTGCTGCCGCTGGTGCCGATCGTGCTCGGCGCCGCGGTGGCGCAGCATCGTCATGGGCCGCTGGCGCTGGCGGCGGGGCTGGCGCTATCGTTTACGCTGATCGGGCTGCTGGTCGCGGTGGCGGGCTTCAGCCTCGGCCTCGACGCCGGATTCTTTCGCGCGTTGGCGGCGGTGATCATGATCGCGCTCGGCGCCGTGTTGCTGGTGCCGTCGTGGCAGATGCGGCTCGCCGCTGCCGGTGGTCCGATGTCGAGCCTGGCGGATCAGTATTTCGGCCAAGCCTCCGGCTCGGGTCTCGCCGGGCAGTTCGGCATTGGTCTGCTGCTCGGGGCGGTGTGGTCGCCCTGCGTCGGGCCGACGCTCGGCGCGGCGTCGCTGCTGGCTTCACAAGGCCGCGATCTTCCGATGGTGGCGCTGACCATGGCGATGTTCGGGATCGGTGCGGCGCTGCCGCTGATCGCGCTCGGCCTGCTGTCGCGGGCGAGCCTGATGGCGGTCCGCGGCCGGCTGTTGTCGGCCGGCAAGCTCGGCAAGGCGGTGCTCGGCGTGGCCTTCGTCGCGATCGGCATTGCGATCGTCACCGGCCTCGACAAGCAGATCGAGGCGGCGCTGGTCGCCGTCTCGCCAGACTGGCTCACCAATCTGACGACGCGCTTCTGAGGGCGAGCGCGCGTCGCCCTCAATGCACCGAGGTGAAGAACCGCGCCACCCGGAAGCCGGACAGCCAGTCGGTGATCGGCTGACGGCGGACGCCGGGATTCCACGAGCCGACGATGGCATCGACGCGGCCGACAAGATCGTCGATCGGCAGCATGCCGACGCCGCCGTCGCGCACTGAGACACGGCTGTCGGAGGAGTTGTCGCGGTTGTCGCCCATCACGAACAGATGGCCGGGCGGCACCGTCACTTCCGGCGTGTTGTCGAGTCGGCCGTTATCGTAGAGCTTGAAGATCGGGTGGGCGACCCCGCCGGGCAGCGTTTCGATATAGCGCGCGGCGGTCTCGTAGGAGCCGTTGTCGTCCTCGGCCCGGCCGGTGCCATCCGCCGTCACCTTGGCGGCTTCGCCGTTGATGAACACCCGGCCGCCGTCGATCTGCACCCGGTCGCCCGGCAGGCCGATCACCCGCTTGACCCAGACCTGCGAGCGGTCGCCGGGCCAGCGGAACACCACCACGTCGCCGCGATGCGGGGCCGAGCCGAACAAGCGGCCGGTTTCCGGAAACGCCACATGGATCGGCAGCGACGCCGACGAATAGCCGTAGGGATATTTCGAGGCGAGCAGCGCATCGCCGATCAACAGCGTCGGCTCCATCGAGCCGGACGGCACGTAGAACGGTTCGGCCAGAGCCGCCTTGCCCACCAGGACGATCGCCACCACCGCGGCGAGCTGCGTGAACTGCGAGCCCCAGCGCCGCGCCTTGCTCGCGGCCGTCTCCGTCTTCGTCGTCATCCGCCGGTGCCTCCGACCGTAATCTTGTCCATGCGCAGCGTCGGCTGGCCGACGCCCACCGGCACGCCCTGGCCGTTCTTGCCGCAGGTGCCGATGCCGTCGTCGAGCTGCATGTCGCTTCCGATCATGGAAATGCGGTGCAAATCGGTCGGGCCGTTGCCGATCAGCATCGCGCCCTTCAGCGGTGCGCCGATCTTGCCGTTCTCGATCTTATAGGCCTCGGTGCACTGGAACACGTATTTGCCCGACGTGATGTCGACCTGACCGCCGCCGAAGTTCGCCGCGTAGATGCCGTTCTTCACCGAAGCGAGGATTTCGGCCGGGTCGCGCTGGCCGGCCAGCATGTAGGTGTTGGTCATCCGCGGCATCGGCACATGGGCGTAGGACTGCCGGCGGCCGTTGCCGGTCGGCTTCATGCCCATCAGCCGGGCGTTCTGACGGTCCTGCATGTAGCCGGTGAGGATGCCGTCCTCGATCAGCACGGTACGGCTGGTCGGAGTGCCCTCGTCGTCGATCGACAGCGAGCCGCGCCGCGCCGAAATCGTGCCGTCGTCGACCACGGTCACGCCCTTGGCGGCGACCTGCTGGCCCATCAGGCCGGCAAAAGCAGACGTCTTCTTGCGGTTGAAATCGCCCTCGAGGCCGTGGCCGACCGCCTCGTGCAGCATCACGCCGGGCCAGCCGGGGCCGAGCACCACATCCATTTCGCCGGCCGGGGCCGGCACCGATTCGAGGTTGACCAGCGCCTCGCGCAACGCGCCGTTGGCGGCGTCACGCCAGGCCTTGGTCTCGATGAAGCGCGCATAGGGCTCGCGGCCGCCATAACCCTTGGAGCCGCTCTCCTGCCGGTCGCCCTGGCCGGCGACCACCGAGACGTTGACCCGCACCAGCGGGCGGATGTCGCGGTAGCTCTCGCCGTCGGGGCGCAGGATCTCGACCACCTGCCAGGTGGCGCCGACCGACACCGACACCTGTCGCACCCGCGGGTCCTTGTCGCGAATATAGGCGTCGATCTCGCCGAGCAGCTTGACCTTGGCCTCGAAGCCCGGCGCGTCGAGCGGGTTGTCGTCGCCATACAGCCGCACATTGGTGTGCGCCGGCGCCACTGCCAGCGTGCCGCTGTAGTCGCCGCGCACGGCCGCGACCGCGTCCGCGGCGCGGATCAGCGCCGGCAGCGACACGTCGGAGGAATGCGCGTAGCCGACCGCGTCGTCCTTAACGGCGCGTAAACCGAAGCCCTGCGCGGTGTCGTAGGTCGCCTGCTTCAGCCGGCCGTTGTCGAACGCCAGCGCCTCGGTCTGGCTGTATTCGAAAAACAGCTCGCCATCGTCCGCCCCCTGCAGCCCCCGCGCGATCTCGCGCCTCACCTCGTCGCGATCAAGATTGGCGCGGTCGAGCAGGGAAGTCGTCGCTTGCGGAGATGTCATCAACAGGGCCCTCGGATTCGCGGACAACGGATCTCCGCCGACCGTCGGGTCGGCAGCATCCGCAATAATTCAGCTTCTCCTAGATAGGTGAGAAGCCGGCCCGCGACGAGCCCCGCCCGATCAGAACTTCGCGACGGCCGGGCCGAACGTCATGCTGACGCCGAACTGGCCGCCGAACGTGGTGACCTGAGACTGTCCCATCTGGCCGATCACCGCCGCATAGCCGGTGACGTTGGAGGCGATCTTGTAGCGCGTACCCAGCATCGCTGTTCCCCAATCGCGACCGAGACGGACTGCAGGCAGCGAGTAGGCCGGCGCGTTGACGTCGGTGGTTAGGCGCGCCGTCACCAGCCGATCGAGATCGGCCCATTCGTGATTCCACACCAGTTTGCCGAACGGCTGCCAGACGCCGAAATCCATGCTCGCCTGATAGCCGAGCTCGCTGATGGCCGAGTTGCGGAACTGCGTTTCGAACGCCAGCGCCGTGAAGCCACCCGTCGTCGCCGTGTAGGGATCGGTTTCGGCGAAGTTTCCGACGCGAATGCGCTGGAGCAGGATGCCGGCCACCGGGCCGTGCGACACCGCCCAGGTCGGGGCAGGTGCCTTGACCGGCAGCGCCGCGGTCGCACCGCTGCGCGAGCCGAACAGATATCCGCCTTCCAACGCAAACGAGTAGTTCGTGCCGCTGGTGCGGCCGACGTTGGCGATCGTCGTAATGCCGATCGGAACCACGCGGTTGACGTCGTACTTGGCGGCGCCCGCGGACGCAATGGCGTTGGCCCACACCGGGCCGGCCGCCACGGCGCTGTATACGCTGCCGGTGAATTCCGACTGCTTGTAGTCGCCGCCGAGACTGAACGTCTGTTTGGTATCGCTGAGCGAGAACGCGGCGCCGACCAGCCAATTCTGCATCGCCTGGTAATCGAAACCGATCGTGGTGGCGACCGGAGTGCCGGGATCGTCGGGGAAGCCGGTATTGCGGTTCGTCATCTTCAGCGACGACACGTCGCCCGCGGCCCAACCTCGGAAGGTGCCGACCGGTCCCTGCGCCGAGGCAGGAAGCTGATTACGAATCATCTCGACCACGCCGCTGCGCGTCTTCACCGGCGCTTCGGCCAGATAGGAGATCTGGCTCGGGGCGACGATCAGGCTGTAATCGTAATCGGCCTGGATCTTCTGTCCTGACACGGAAAAGTGCTCGTCGTCGCTGTAGAAACTGGTCTGCTGCGCATCCGCCGATCGCAGATAGGCGTAGCGGTTGCTCGGCGTCGTCGTGTTGACGCACCACTGGCCCCATCCGACGTTGGGTCCGCCTCCGCTCTGCAGAACACAGGCCGATCCCGTGTTGGGACCAGCGATGCCGGGCACCACTGTCGCGCCCGTGTAGCCGAACAGTTCGGGTGTCGATTGCACCGCCAGCCGCATGGCGCGCAGATCCGACGGGATGATGTTCACGCCGGCCGCCTTGACGGCATTCCACATCGACTGCGTCCACAACACGCCGAGCGCGCCCGACCCGGGCGAGCCGTGGACGACGATGTATTGCGCGCCGGCATCCTGTAGCGTGCGCAGCCCGGCCGCGAGCTGCGTCGTCTGTCCGACCAGATAGCTCCGGCGTGCAGCGGTGGGAAGGCTCTGAGCGAAGGTGATGTCGTTGCCGCCGGTGCCGACCAGATACAAGCCGTTTGGATTGGCGACGCCACTATTGGCGGCCAAGTAGTTGGCGATCTGCTGGACGGTCGAGGGCAGATTCGGGTTGGGGTTGAGGTTGCCGTCGTTGCCGTTCCGCGGCACGGCGGCCGTCAGGGCGCCCGAGATCGCATAGTTGGTGCCGCCAGCCTGGTTGGCGGGCATCGCCGTCAGGCCGAAACGCGAGGCGAGCACCGCGCCATTGGACAGCGAGCCCAATGCACCGACCGGCGCGCCGTTGCCGCCGGCGGCGATCGAATTTGTTATCACCCTGTCCTTGTTGGTATTTCCTGTCGCGTTTGAAGGGAGTGCGGCCTGCCACCAACCGGAGTCGATGGTGCTGTCGCCGAACGCCAGGAATTGGCCGAATTGCTGCGCCTGGGCCGCGCCGGATTGAACGGAAAGACAGATTAAAATTCCCGCAGCCAGACAGCCGGGCAGTCGCATGGTGTGACCGTGCACAGTATCCCCCAAAATTTACATGTACCGAATTTGTAAATGATGAAGGCCGACGACGGCCGAGGCCATCACCCGAATGGGGGATTAGTAGAAATTGGGACGGAGTGTTGCATAATTGCCACCGGTGGTTGCGTAGTCCCGCACCCGGCTTTGCTTGACAATATATCGCGCGCGATATAAATCACCCTCCATGAAATCGCCCTCGACAGTCTCCCGCGAGACGCGCGTCGCCGACAAGCAGAAGCTGGAGAACCAGCTTTGCTTTGCGCTGTATTCGACGCTGCTCGGGGTCAACAAGGTGTATCGCGGCCTGCTGCGCGAGTTCGATCTGACCTATCCGCAGTATCTGGTGATGCTGGTGCTGTGGGAGAAGGATCGGGTCAACGTCTCGGAGATCTGTGAGCAGCTCTATCTCGAGACGACGACGCTCACACCGCTGCTGAAGCGGCTCGAAGCGCGTGGGCTGATCAGCCGGCGACGTTCGGCCGAGGACGAGCGGCAGGTGATCGTCAGCCTCACCGAGGAGGGGCGGGCCCTGCGCCAGCAGCTCAAGCATGTGCCGGACTGTCTCGGCGCCGCGATGGGCGGTTCGCTCGACGACATCGTGGAGTTGCGCAACAAGCTGACCAAGGTTCGATCTAAATTGTTTCAGGCCGCCTGATGCGGAAGGGGCCCCGACAAATCGAGGAAGCGGTGCAAAAATATCGCGCACGATAATTATGCGAGCGATTAAAATCGATCGCAGAGTTTCCCAGGACCATCAACCCGAGAAGGACCACACCATGTCAGTCGAGAAAGTTCTCTACCGCGCCACGGCTACTGCAACGGGAGGCCGCGACGGGCGCGGCGTCAGCAGCGACGGACATCTCGACGTCGCTCTGACGACGCCGAAGGAGCTTGGCGGCGCCGGCGGCGCCGGCACCAATCCGGAGCAATTGTTTGCGGTCGGCTACTCCGCCTGCTTCCTCGGCGCGATGAAGTTCGTGGCAGGACGCGACAAGCTGCCGATCCCGAAGGACGTCAGCGTCACCGGTTCGGTCGGCATCGGTCCGATCCCGACCGGCTTCGGCATCGAGGTGGAGCTGAAGATCAGCCTGCCGGGCATGGACCCGGCGCAGGCGCAGACGCTGGTCGATCGCGCGCATATCGTCTGCCCGTATTCCAACGCCACGCGCGGCAACATCGACGTCACGCTGACGCTGGTCTGAGCGGCCGGGCCGCCTCGCCAAGGCGGCCGTTGACAACACTGACGTCATCGCCCGCGGATGCGGGCGACCCAGTATTCCAGGGCGCTTGTTGGTTCGCCGCGCGCTTGCCACGGAAGCTCTGCGATACTGGGTCCCCCGCATGCGCGGGGGATGACAGCATCATTCTGTTCACGGGCTTCTTGCCCAAAACGAGGACGGCTTGCGTTGCGCCGTCGTTCTTGCGCAGGGCGGCCTACGGCAGCTTGTCGTAGCCTTCGCCGAGGCCGTTCAGGCTGAGCGGGAAGCCGATGCCTTCTTCAGGCGTCTCGAAGATGATGAAGGTCGCGGTCTTGGCGCTGCGCAGCTGGGCGAGCAGCTTGTCGTCCATCACCACTTCCGCGACGCAGCCGTTCGGCAGGCAGCGCACGAAGCCGGCGCGGCCGATGTCCGCATTGTCGAGCTTGAGGCCGAGACCTGACGGCAGCAGCACGCCGAGCGGTGCCACCACGCGCATCAGCTTGCTCTTCTGATCGGCGGTCTTGAGAATGATGACGGTCAGGCCGGCGTTGGAGCGATCCTCCGCGACCACGCTCTGAATCAGCGCGCACTGCTCGGCCTTGGCGCCGGGCGGGGTATCGCAGCGGATCTGCCAGTCACCATGCACGGACTTCACCGCGCCCTGGGCCTGGGCCGTGCTGCTGCCGGCCACAGCGGCCAGCGCGATCAACCCGACCGCCAGCATGGCCCCCGACGCTGTGCGGCGGCTGGAGGCAAGGATCGGCGAAAGTCTGGCAAGGCCCATCAGAGGTGTTTCCGAGGTCGTAACGGGTGAACGATGTGGTTTGCGGCGGGTCCCGACTGACCGCCAATGACGGCGCCATGAAGGCAGCTCGCGCGCCGGCGAATCAGGCTTCCGTGACGTTCGGGTGCTTTGCCTACAGCGAGGCGAGCATCTGTCAAGACGGCCTCACATTTCCTGGTGGTCGTGTCAGTGTCCGGCGACGCAATCCATCGCCGATCAGAAGTTGAACCTGTTGTTTGTGCGAGCCCGTCTCAATCCTCATTGCGAGGGGCGCTGAATTGTGTTTCAAAAGTACAATAAGAAGCGTTCGCACTTTGGCTACGCTTTTGTGCCGGGCGCCAAAAAACTGCACGGTTGGTCACGCCGATACGGCGGGCTTGCTGTGACTAGTCATAGGGAGCGCGGCGGCATGAAGGTGTCGAAGGGGCGAATCGGGCGGTGGTCGCTGGGGCTTGCGATCGCTTGCTGTGCGGCAGCGGTCGGCGGGACCGCCTTTGCCGAAATGGGGCAGCCTGCGCCCTGGGAAATGACGCTGCAGCAACCCGCCTCACCGGTGATGCAGAACATCGTCTGGTTTCACAGCTTCCTGCTGTGGCTGGTCACCCTGATCACACTGTTCGTGCTGGCGCTGCTGGTGATCGTGGTGGTGAAGTTCAACGCCAAGGCCAACCCGGTCCCGTCCAAGACCACTCATAATACGCTGATCGAAGTCGCCTGGACGATCGTGCCGGTGCTGATCCTGGTGGCGGTCGCGGTGCCGTCGTTCCGGTTGTTGTTTCTCGAACTGGATATTCCGAAGCCGGACCTCACGGTGAAAGCCACCGGCAACCAGTGGAACTGGACCTACACCTATCCGGACGACAAGATCGAGTTCACCTCGATCATGCTCACCGACGAGGAGCGGGCCAAGATGAATCCGGTTCCGCCGCGACTGCTCGGCGTCGACAACGAGATGGTCGTGCCGGTCGACAAGGTGGTGCGGATCCAGACCACCGCAGCCGACGTGATCCATTCGTGGGCGGTGCCTTCGTTCGGCGTGAAGATCGACGCCGTTCCCGGCCGGCTCAACGAGGCGTGGTTCAAGGCGACCAAGGAAGGTCGCTATTACGGTCAGTGCTCGGAGCTGTGCGGGCGCGATCATGCGTTCATGCCGATCGTGGTCCATGTCGTGAACGAGCAGGAGTATCAAGCCTGGAAGAAAAAGCAGCAGGTGGCCTCGCGCAAGCGTGACGAGTCCTACGCCTCGGCCGCTTCCGCCACGCGTTGAGCGCGGCGGCAGCGGAGACGTCGAACGGGGACCGTGAGGTCCGAGGTTTTCAAGTCAGGATCTGAAGATGGCAATGGAAGCTGCAAGGGTCGCTCATTCCGATCACGCGCATGACGATCACGCACATGCGCATCCGACCGGATGGCGGCGCTACCTGTACTCGACCAACCACAAAGATATCGGCACCATGTACCTGGTGTTCGCAGTGATGGCCGGCATCATCGGCGGCGCGATGTCGATCGCGATCCGGATCGAGCTGATGTATCCCGGCGTTCAGATCTTCCACAATTCCCACACCTACAACGTGTTCGTCACCTCGCACGGCCTGATCATGATCTTCTTCATGGTGATGCCGGCGATGATCGGCGGGTTCGGCAATTGGTTCGTGCCGCTGATGATCGGCGCGCCGGACATGGCATTCCCGCGCATGAACAACATTTCGTTCTGGCTGCTGCCGGCCGCATTCGCGCTGCTGATCATCTCGACCTTCGTCGAGGGCGAGCCGTCATCGAACGGCGTCGGCACCGGCTGGACGATGTACGCGCCGCTGTCGACCACCGGGCATCCAGGACCTGCGGTGGATTTCGCGATTCTGGCGCTGCATCTGGCCGGCGCATCCTCGATTCTCGGTGCGATCAACTTCATCACCACCATCTTCAACATGCGCGCGCCGGGCATGACCCTGCACAAGATGCCGCTGTTCGTGTGGTCGGTGCTGATCACTGCGTTCCTGCTGTTGCTGTCGTTGCCGGTGCTCGCCGGTGCCATCACCATGCTGCTGACCGACCGCAATTTCGGAACGACCTTCTTCTCAGCCGAAGGCGGTGGCGATCCGCTGCTGTTCCAGCATCTGTTCTGGTTCTTTGGCCACCCCGAAGTCTACATCCTGATCCTGCCGGGCTTCGGCATGATCAGCCAGATCGTCTCGACCTTCTCGCGGAAGCCGGTGTTCGGCTATCTCGGCATGGCCTACGCGATGGTGGCGATCGGCGTGATCGGTTTCGTGGTGTGGGCTCACCACATGTACACCGTCGGCATGTCGAGCACGACGCAGGCCTATTTCGTCGCCGCCACGATGGTGATTGCGGTGCCGACCGGCGTGAAGGTGTTCTCCTGGATCGCCACGATGTGGGGCGGTTCGATCGAGTTCAAGACGCCGATGCTGTGGGCGGTCGGGTTCATCTTCCTGTTCACGGTCGGCGGCGTCACTGGCGTGGTGCTGGCGAATGCCGGCGTCGACCGGGTGTTGCAGGATACCTATTACGTCGTCGCGCACTTCCACTACGTGCTGTCGCTCGGCGCGGTGTTCGCCATCTTCGCCGGCTGGTACTACTGGTTCCCGAAGATGACCGGCTACATGTACAGCGAGACCATCGGCAAGCTGCACTTCTGGCTCACCTTCATCGGCGTCAACATGGTGTTCTTCCCGCAGCACTTCCTCGGCCTGTCCGGGATGCCGCGACGCTACGTCGATTATCCGGACGCCTTCGCCGGCTGGAATCTGGTGTCGTCGATCGGCTCCTACATCTCCGGCTTCGCGGTCTTGGTATTCCTTTACGGGATGACGCTTGCCTTCATTCGCAAGGAGCGCGCGGCGGACAATCCGTGGGGCCCCGGCGCGACCACGCTGGAGTGGACGTTGTCGTCGCCGCCGCCGTTCCACCAGTTCGAAGTGCTGCCGCAGGTCCGTTGAGACCGGTCCTGGAACCTGCATCCGCTGCCGCTGTTGCGCTAGCGGGTGCAGTTCGAAACGAAAGGTGAGTCCGTGTCGGTCATCGATGCCAATCCGATCCCGCTTGCGCCCCGGATTTCCGAGGCCGGCGTCGCCGACTACATCGCACTGCTGAAGCCGCGGGTGATGTCGCTGGTGGTGTTCACCGCGCTGGTCGGCCTGCTGATGGCCCCCGGCAGCTTCCATCCGGTGCTGGCGATCACCGCGATCATTTGCATCGCCGTCGGCGGCGGCGCCGCCGGCGCGTTGAACATGTGGTACGAAGACGACATCGACGTCAAGATGACCCGGACCGCTAACCGGCCGATCCCGCGCGGCCGGGTGACGCGGCCGGAGGCGCTGACCTTCGGCATGACGCTGGCGTTCTTCTCGGTGGTGACGCTCGGCATCCTGGTGAACTGGATCGCAGCCGCACTACTCGCCTTCACCATCTTCTTCTACGTGGTGATCTACACGATGTGGCTGAAGCGCTGGACCGCGCAGAACATCGTAATCGGCGGTGCCGCCGGTGCGCTGCCGCCGGTGGTGGCGTGGGCGTCGGTCACCGGATCGCTGGCGGTCGAGCCGATCCTGCTGTTCCTGATCATCTTCTTCTGGACGCCGCCGCATTTCTGGGCGCTCGCTCTGTTCCGCAACGACGATTACGCCCGCGCCGGGGTGCCGATGCTGCCTGTGGTCGCCGGTCCCGATCACACCCGGCTGCAGATCCTGCTCTACACCGTTGCGCTGGTCGCGGTGGCGGCTGCGCCGTGGCCGCTCGGCTATTTCGGCGCGATCTATGGCGTCGCCTCGCTGGCGCTCGGCGGCTGGATGCTGGTGCTGGCGGTGCGGGTGTATCGGCAGCGCTCCGGCAGCGCGGCGCTGCGCGCGACCCGGAATTTATTCAAGTTCTCGATCCTGTATCTGTTCGCCCTGTTTGCTATCCTCCTGGTCGAGGTCGTTGTCGCGGCGGTTCTGCGGCTGATCGGATGATGGAGGACGCGATGGAGCCAGTTCACAAGCCGCCGCCGGGCATAGTTCTCACCGAGGCACAGAAGAAACGCCAGCGCGAGCGTTCGATCGCGATCGCTGTGGCGCTCGGCGTGCTGGTGGTGCTGTTCTTCGCGGTCACCATGGTCAAGGGCCCCGCGGTCTTGCACCGGCCGATCTGAGGATGCCGACGATGTCGCCTCCGCCCTCCCAAACTCCGCCGCAACCCGCGCCGCATCGCGGGCTCGGGCGTGATACGGCGGTGGCGGCGGTGTGTGGTCTGGTGGTCGCGCTGATGGTCGGTGCGTCGTTCGCCGCGGTGCCGTTCTATAACTGGTTCTGCCGCACCACCGGCTTCAACGGCACCACACAGGTGGCGCGCGCCGCGCCGAGCGCCGCGCCGCTGGCCCGGACCGTCACGGTCGGCTTCGATTCCAACGTCAATGGCCTGCCGTGGAAGTTCGAGCCCGAGCAGCGCGAGATCGATGTTCCGATCGGCAAGGTGGTGACGATCTACTACCGCGTCACCAATCTCTCCAAGCACGCCACCACCGGACAGGCGGCCTACAACGTTACGCCGCTGACCGTCGGATCCTACTTCACCAAGATCAACTGCTTCTGCTTCACCGAACAGACCCTGGCGGCCGGTGAAAGCCGCGACATGCCGGTAGTGTTCTACATCGATCCGGCATTCGCCGCCGATTCGGAGAACGACACCGTCAAGACCATCACCTTGTCCTACACCTACTACCCGGTGCGCGATCCGGCGCCGAAGCCGGTGGCTTCGAGCGAACCGGCACCGCGCAAAGGCAATCTCTGATAGGAAACGCGGCAACAAGAACAGACCGGGACTTAAAGTAACGCCATCCCGGAGGGACCGAAACGGAGAGCGACCATGGCCACGGCGCACGTCAAGCACCACGACTATCATCTCGTCGATCCGAGCCCCTGGCCGTTCGTCGGCTCGGTGTCGGCGTTCGTCATGGCGCTCGGTGCGGTATCCTGGATGCACCAGATGTATCAGGGCGCACCGATCGTGTTCGGCGTCGGGGTGATCGGCGTGCTCTACACCATGGCGAGCTGGTGGAGCGACGTGATCCGCGAGGCGCAGTATCAGCACGACCACACCCGCGTGGTGCAGCTCAGCCACCGCTACGGCATGATCCTGTTCATCGCCTCCGAAGTGATGTTCTTCGTCGCCTGGTTCTGGGCCTATTTCAACTCGGCGCTGTTTCCGGCCGACCCGGTCCACGCTACCCGCGATGCGCTGTTCGGCGGGGTATGGCCGCCGAAGGGGATCGAGACGTTCGATCCGTGGCACCTGCCGCTGCTCAATACGCTGATCCTGCTGACCTCCGGCACCACGGTAACCTGGGCGCATCACGCTCTGCTGCACAACGACCGCAAGGGACTGAAGCAGGGGCTGATCTTCACCGTCCTGCTCGGTGCCACGTTCTCCTGTGTGCAGGTCTACGAATACAGCCACGCCACCTTCTCGTTCGCGGGCAACATCTATGGCGCCACCTTCTTCATGGCGACCGGCTTCCATGGCTTCCACGTCCTGGTCGGCACCATCTTCCTGCTGGTCTGCCTGATCCGCGCCTATGCCGGCCATTTCACGCCGAAGCAGCATCTGGGCTTCGAATTCGCCGCCTGGTACTGGCACTTCGTCGACGTCGTGTGGCTGTTCCTGTTCGTCTGCATCTACGTTTGGGGCCATGGTGCGTCAGCCATGGCGCACGGCGCGCATTGAACCGGGCATAGCCGTCGAGGGCGGCCCGTGCGGCCGCCCTCGCTGCTTTCAAGGCTGAACGATGATGCGGTCGATCTCATCCGTCATTGCGAGCGAAGCGAAACAATCCAGAGACGCGTATCGGAGTCTCCGGATTGCTTCGTCGCTTCGCTTCTCGCAATAACGCGAAATGGAGAAGTCGTCTCCCACCCTCATGCAAAGCGCCCTGCGCGGCATTGCCTGCCGCTGCCCGCGCTGCGGCGAAGGTAAGCTTTATTCCGGCTTCCTGACTCTGGCGCCGCGCTGCGAGGTCTGCGGTCTCGATTTCGGATTCACCGATGTCGGTGACGGCGCTGCGGTGTTCACCATCCTGATCGGCGGCGCGATCGTGGTGCTGTGCGCGCTGATCGTCGAGGTCAAATATCAGCCGCCGTTCTGGCTTCATGCGGTGTTGTGGCTGCCGATGGTGCTGATCACCACGCTCTTGCCACTGCGCTCGATCAAGGCGCTGTTGATCGCGCTGCAATTCCATCACAAGGCGCGGGAGGGCCGCCTGGTCGGCCGCGAGCCGCAATGACCGCGTCCGCCGCGCGCCGGCGCAGCATCGCGGGCATGAGCCTGATCGCTTTGACGATGGTGGCAGTGCTGTTGTCGCTGGGGATCTGGCAATTGCAGCGGCGCGACGAGAAGCATCGGCTGATCGCAGCACTCCACGAGCGGCTGGCGGCCGGCCCGGTGGCGCTGCCGGCGGCGCGCGACTGGCCGTCGCTCGATCCGGCGCACGACGAATTCCGACGCGTCCGGTTCACCGCGACCTATCTGAAGCTGCCCGACGTGATGGTGTATTCGTCGGGCTCGGCGGTGCGCGACGACGTCGCCGGTCCCGGCACCTGGGCGTTTCTGCCGGCGCGGTTGCCGGATGGCCGCACCGTGGTGATCAACGCCGGCTTCGTGCCCAATACCATGCAGGATCGCGGTGCCGAGAACCGTGCTGTGCAACCGCTGTTGAGCGGGGAGGCGGCGACGCTGACCGGCTATTTGCGGTTTCCCGAGCAGCCCGGCCTGTTCGTCCCGGCCCCGAACCTTGACACGCGGTTGTGGTTCAGCCGCGACGTTCCGGCGATGGCCGTGGCGCTCGGTTGGGACAAGGCGGCCGACATCACGCCGTTCTATATCGACCTCGAGACGCCGCAGCCGGCCAACGGCGTGCCCAAGCCCGGGCCGCTCGGCGTGCATCTGCGCGACAACCACATGCAATACGCCATCACCTGGTTCGGCCTGGCGCTCGCGGTTGCGATTGCATTCGGGGTCTGGCTGTTCGGCCAGCGGCGGCGTCCCGCCCCCGTGCTCGGTTGACGCCGCGGGCTTGGCCGGCCGCCGGCGTATCGTGTAGGATCGCCACAAGCGTTGGTCTGGTTCAGTCCTTGTGGGCCCAGGAGCCACCTCATGCCGTCAAGCTACAGCTACTCGGTCATTCTCGAGCCCCAGGAAGGCGGCGGTTTCACCGTGCTCGTCCCGGCGCTTCCCGAGGTCGTGACGGAGGGGGACACCGAGCAGGAAGCGCTGGCTAACGCCGAGGAGGCGATCCGTGCCGTCCTAGCCTACCGGCGGGACCAGGGAAGGGCGCCTCCATCCGATGCCCATCCCGAAATTCGCTACGTGACTGTAGCTGCCTGACATGGGCGACGGCCGGCTGCCAGTCATCGGCGGCAGGCGGGTGATCCAGGCGCTCATGAGAACGGGTTTTGTCGTCGATCGGATCGTCGGCAGCCACCATGTTCTGGTCTATCCCGGCGATCCGGCGCGCACCGTGACGGTTCCGGTTCATGCAGGACGAGACCTGAAGCCGGGCACGTTGCGATCAATTATCCGGCAGACCGGGCTGACAGTGGAGGAGTTCGTCGACCTTCTTTGAAGCCGCATCCCCCGCTGCACAGGTGGCAACGTGCAGCGGCAACGTCCCGTTGCCTGTCTGAGCGACGAACAGGGGCTTCTCCGATGGGAGCGATTTCCCCTGCGCCTCAAACTCCTTTATGGTGAGGCCGATTTCACCCGCGCGTGAGACTGAACTCGATCAATATCAAAGGCTTGGGCGTTCGGCCGGGCCTTTGGAGGCACCCTTGACGACCTATGTTTCGACCCGGGGCGATGCCCCGCGCCTCGGCTTTTGCGACGTGATGCTGACCGGGCTGGCCCGTGACGGCGGGCTGTATATTCCCGAAATCTGGCCCCAGCTCACTCCCGACACCATCACCGGCCTGTTCGGCCGGCCGTATTGGGAGGTCGCCGTCGAGGTGATCCGGCCATTCGTTGCCGGCGAGATTTCCGACGCCGAGCTCGGCCGCATGGCCAGCGACGCCTACGCCACGTTCCGGCATCCGGCGGTGGTGCCGCTGCGCCAGACCGGCCCGAGCCAATTCGTGCTCGAACTGTTCCACGGCCCGACGCTGGCGTTCAAGGACGTCGCGATGCAGCTTCTGTCGCGGCTGATGGATCATGTGCTCGAGAAGCGCAAGCAGCGCACCACCATCGTGGTGGCGACCTCCGGTGACACCGGCGGTGCCGCGGTCGAAGCTTTCGCCAATCTGAACAATGTCGACCTCGTCGTGCTGTTTCCGCACGGCCGGATCTCCGACGTGCAGCGGATGATGATGACCACGTCGGGCGCGCCGAACGTGCATCCGCTGGCGATCGAGGGCCATTTCGACGATTGCCAGGCGATTGTGAAAGGGCTGTTCAATCACCACAAATTCCGCGACCAGGTGGCGCTGTCGGGCGTCAATTCGATCAACTGGGCTCGGATCGTGGCCCAGGTGGTGTACTACTTCACCAGCGCGGTGGCGCTGGGAGCGCCGAACCGCGTGGTCGACTTCACCGTGCCGACCGGCAATTTCGGCGACATCTTCGCCGGCTACGTCGCCAAGAAGATGGGCCTGCCGGTGCGGCGGCTGAAGATCGCCGCCAACGTCAACGACATCCTGGCGCGCACGCTGAAGACCGGCATCTACGAGGTCCGTGAGGTCCACGCCACCACCTCGCCGTCGATGGACATTCAGGTGTCGTCGAATTTCGAGCGGCTGCTGTTCGAGGCCTCCGGTCGCGACGCTGCGCTGATCCGGTCGCTGATGGGCTCGCTGTCCCAATCCGGCCGTTTCGTGCTGCCGGATACGGTGCTGGCCGCAATCCGCGAGGAGTTCGACGCCGGCCGCGCCGACGAGCCGGAAACCGAATCCGCGATCCGTGCCGCCTGGCGCGAGGCGGGCGACCTGATCGATCCGCACACCGCGGTGGCGCTGGCCGTGGCCGATCGCGACACCACCGATTCGAGCGTGCCGAACATCGTTCTGTCGACCGCCCATGCGGCCAAGTTTCCGGACGCCGTGGAAGCGGCCTGCGGCATTCGGCCGGAACTGCCGGCATGGCTCGACGGGCTGATGAGCAAGCCCGAATCGATCAAGATCATGCCGCGCGATCAGGTGGCGATTGAACGTCATGTGCTGGCGGTGAGCCGCGCCGCCAAGCAAGGAGTCGCCGGATGACCGTGGAAGTCAGCAAGCTGCCCTCCGGCCTCACGGTCGTCACCGACACCATGCCGCATCTCGAAACCGCGGCGCTCGGTGTCTGGACCGGCGTCGGCGGCCGCGACGAGAAGCCCGACGAGCACGGCATTTCGCACCTTCTCGAACACATGGCGTTCAAGGGCACCACGCGCCGGACCTCGCGCGAGATCGCCGAGGAGATCGAGGCTGTCGGCGGTGACCTCAATGCCGGCACCTCCACCGAGACCACGGCCTATTATGCGCGGGTGATGAAGGCCGACGTGCCGCTGGCGCTCGACGTGCTGTCGGACATCCTGGCCAATCCGTCGTTCGAGGCCGAAGAACTCGAACGCGAGAAGAGCGTGATCGTGCAGGAGATCGGCGCCGCCCAGGACACGCCCGACGACGTCGTGTTCGAATATCTCAACGAGCTTTGCTACCCGGAGCAGCCGATCGGCCGCTCGCTGCTCGGCACCGCCAAGACGCTGAAGAGTTTCAGCCGCGAGAAGCTGCAGTCGTATCTGTCGACGCATTATCGCGGGCCCGACATGGTCGTGGCGGCGGCAGGCGCGGTCGACCACGCTCGCATCGTCGAGGAAGTGTCGCACCGATTTGCCAGTTTCGATGCCAACCCGGCGCCCAAGCCGCAGCCGGCGATGTTCGGCGCCGGCGGCGCACGCGTGGTGCACCGCGACCTCGAGCAGGCGCATCTGACGCTGGCGCTGGAGGGACTGCCGCAGTCCGCACCGTCCCTGTTCAGCCTGCAGGTGTTCACCAACATCCTCGGCGGCGGGATGTCGTCGCGGCTGTTCCAGGAGGTGCGGGAGAAGCGCGGGCTGTGCTACTCGATCTACACCTTCCACGCGCCCTACAGCGACACCGGCTTCTTCGGCCTCTACACCGGCACCGATCCGGCGGATGCGCCGGAGATGATGGAGGTGATCGTCGACGTCATCAACGACGCGGTCGATACCCTCACCGAAGCCGAGATCGCCCGCGCCAAAGCCCAGATGAAGGCCGGCCTGCTGATGGCGCTGGAAAGCTGCTCGTCGCGCGCCGAACAGCTCGCCCGCCACATTCTCGCTTACGGCCGGCCGCTGCCGGTCGAGGAGCTGGTCGGCCGGATCGATGCCGTCACCGTCGAGACCGCCCGCGAAGCGGGGCGCACGCTGTTGTCGCGCAGCCGCCCCGCAGTGGTGGCGCTCGGCAGCGGCCGCGGTCTCGACAGAGCAGCCGGCTTTGCTGAAGGCTTGACACAATCCAAGTCCAAGACGTCCTATCATTGATCTGACGCCGCGGGTCGCGGCGTTCGTGGCCCGCCGAATCTGCGGGTCGGGAGTGCCGCGATGGCGCTGTTTCGTATGCCCTCCGTCGGCCCCGCTGCGCTGGCGCCGCGTGGCAATGGGTTGCTGCTGCGCGCGCCGCAGATGGCGGATTTTCCGCAATGGGCCGAGCTGCGTGAATACAGCCGGGCCTATCTGACGCCGTGGGAGCCGATCTGGCCATCGGACGATCTGACTCGCGCCGGCTTCCGCCGCCGGCTGCGGCGGTACGCCGAGGATATCGCCGCGGACCGCTCCTATCCGTTTCTGGTGTTTCGCGAGCCGGACAATCAGTTGGTCGGCGGTGTCACCCTGGCAAACGTCCGCCGCGGCATCGTTCAGGCCGGCACCATCGGCTATTGGATCGGCCAGCCGTTCGCCCGTCAGGGTTTCATGACGGCTGCTTTGCGCGTGCTTCTGCCGACGTTGTTCGGCGAACTCAATCTGCACCGCGTCGAAGCCGCCTGCATCCCCACCAACGCCCCGTCGATCCGGGTGCTGGAGAAATGCGGCTTCACCCGCGAGGGGCTGGCGCGGCGTTATCTGTGCATCAACGGCGTCTGGCAGGACCATCTGCTGTTCGGCCTTCTGCACGAGGACTTTCGCGGCTGATTCGTCCGGTGCCGGACCGCCCGCCGCCTTTGGTTCGCCGGCATTGCTTTGCTATAACCCCGGCCGACGAAACGATGGCAATGCCGGGTGGAATGAATGGCTCAGGAGATTGAACGGGTGCCGGCGCGGTACTGGACCTCGCGGGCGGCGCGGGGCGCGGTCGCGGTGGCGATCTGCGGCACGGTGCTGGCGGCGACGCCGGCGTGGTCGCAATCGATCACCGACCGCTTCAAGAGCCTGTTCGGCGGCTCGTCCGATCGGGACCAGGCGCCGACCGTCACCAACGGTCCTCCGGTCGAAAGCGAACTGACCTGTCCGTCGGTAACGGTGCGCTCCGGCGCCTCGACCTATGCGGTCGGCCTGCCGGGCAAGGAAGCCAGCGGCGCCGATCTGCGCTATCAGGCGGTGATCAGCCGCACCGCGCGCGAATGCAATCTCAACGCCGGCATCATCTCGGCCAAGATCGGCATTCAGGGCCGAATCATTGCCGGTCCGGCCGGCGCGCCGACCTCGGTCGAAGTGCCGCTGCGTGTCGCCGTGGTGCAGGAAGGCGTGTCGCCGAAGACGGTGTTCACCAAGGCGTATCGGACAACGGTTTCGATGCAGCCGGACGGCAGTGTGCCGTTCAGCCTGGTGGCCGAGGACGTCGCCTATCCGGCGCCGTCGGTCAGCGCCAATGATGCCTACGTGTTCTATATCGGCTTCGACCCGCAGGCGCTGAAGCCGGAACCGCGGTCGCGCAAACGCAGATAGCCCGCAGTTCGATCGGATCAGCTGCGACGCCGATCGCATAACTACCGCGGAAAACAAAAAGGCCGGCGCGATTGCTCGCGCCGGCCTTTGATTGTTTGAGAGGCGTCAGCTCAGTTGAGCTTGCCGCGGACTTCCTGGATGCCCTTGCTGAGAAGGTCGTCGGCGAGGTTGCCCTTGACCGATTCCGACAGGATCCGCGAGGCCGCGGCGACCGCTGCCTCGGCTGCCGCCGCGCGAACGTCGGCAAGGGCCTGGGCTTCGGCGAGGGCGATCTTGCTCTCCGCGGTCTTGGTGCGGCGGGCGACGAAGTCTTCCAGCTTGGCCTTGGCTTCCGCCGCGATCCGTTCGGCATCGGCCTTGGCGCTCTCGACGATCGCCTGAGCTTCGCGTTCGGCCGAAGCGCGGCGCGCCCGATAGTCGGCGAGCAGCTTGGCAGCCTCGTCCTTCAGCTTACGCGCCTCGTCGAGTTCCGCCTTGATCCGATCGCGACGCTTGTCCAGCGCCTGCAGCACGGTGCGATGCACGCCCACATAGGCGAACACGCCCATCAGAATGACGAACGCAATCGCGACCCAAGTCTCTGCTTCTGCGAAGATTGCCATCAGCCTCAGCCCTTCAACGAAGCGTCGACTGCGCTATCCACCGCCTTGCCGTCCGGCGTGACGCCGGCAAGCTGCTGGACGATCGCCGAGGCGGCGTCCGACGCGATGTTGCGCACGTTACCCATCGCGGCGGTACGAGTCGCTGCGATGGTCTTCTCGGCGTCGGCGAGCTTCGCCGCCAGCCGTTCTTCCAGCGTCTTGCGCTCGGCTTCCGCCTGCGCGTTGAGCTTTTCGCGGGTCTCCGCGCCGATCGCCTGGGCCCGGGCGCGGGCATCGGCGAGTTCGGCCTCGTAGGCCTTCAGCGCGTCGTCCGCTTCGCCCTTCAGCTTCTGTGCCGCCGCCAGATCGCCGTCGACGGTCTTCTGCCGCTCTTCGATCACACCGCCGACGCGCGGCAGTGCGATCTTGGAAACGATCAGGTAGAGCGCAACGAATGCGATCGCCAGCGACACCAGTTGCGAGGCAAAGGTTTCCTGCTGGAAGGGCGGGAACGGCGCCTTGTGGCCTCCGTCCGCTTCCGTGTGGGCAGTGCTGCCCTTGGCGTCGCCATGACCTTGAGCCACGGGCTTCTCCTGTTCGGCCGGTCGCGACCCGCAAGGGTCAGGACCGGATTTTGGATCTTAGAGGGCGAACAGCAGCAGCAGCGCGATCAGCAGCGAGAAGATGCCGAGCGCTTCGGTCACCGCGAAGCCGAAAATCAGGTTGCCGAACTGGCCCTGAGCGGCCGAGGGATTGCGCACCGCAGCGGCGAGATAGTTGCCGAAGATGATGCCCACGCCAGCGCCGGCGCCGCCCATGCCAATGCAGGCAATACCAGCGCCAATGTACTTCGCGGCAATCGGATCCATGTAACGAACTCCTGTTGGGGTTGGGTGTAGACGTTTGCGAGTGGGTCTTTAGTGGCCCGGATGAATTGCATCGTTGAGATAGATGCAAGTCAGAATGGCGAACACATAAGCCTGCAGGAACGCGACCAGCAGCTCCAGCGCGGTCAGCGCAATGGTCAGGCCGAGCGGCAGCACGGCGCCGAACCAGCCGACGACGCCGAGTGCACCGAGCATCGCCACGAAGCTCGCGAACACCTTCAGCGCGATGTGGCCCGCCAGCATGTTGGCGAACAGACGCACCGAGTGCGAAACCGGCTTGAGGAAGAACGAGATCACTTCGATGAAGACGACCAGCGGCAGGATGTAGATCGGCACGCCGGAGGGAACGAACAGCTTGAAGAACTTCAGCCCGTTCTTGGCGAAGCCGTAGATCAACACCGTGAAGAACACCAGCAGGGCCAGCGCGACGGTGACGATCAGATGGCTCGACACCGTGAAGGTGTAGGGGATGATGCCGATCAGGTTCGACACTGCGATGAACATGAACAGCGAGAACACCAACGGGAAGAACTTCAGGCCTTCCTTGCCGGCCGTCGACCGGATCATGTTGGCGACAAATTCGTAGGACAGCTCGGCGATCGACTGGAACCGGCTCGGCACGAGCTGGCGGCCCGGCACCAGCATCAGGATCCCAATCAGGGCTACTGTGCCGAACATGTAGGCCGACGAATTGGTGAACGCGATTTCCTGCCCGCCAATGTGACCGATGGTGAAGAGCTTGGTGATCTGGAACTGATGGATCGGATCGGCGGCCATTCGTGTCTCGGTCTGTCAGTGGCGCGATCTTGCGCGGGAATCGAACGATCGGATGCGCTTCGGATCCCGTTCAGAGCCGCTCGGATTGCTTCGCCATCACACCCGCTGCCCTCATCACATTGATCACGCCGGCAATGAAGCCGACGATCGCAAATCCGATGAGGCCCCAGGGCGAGGTCGACAACAAGCGATCGAAACCCCAGCCGAGAGCCGCTCCGCCAAGAACGCCCGCGACCAGTTCCGAGGAAAGCCGAAAACCGAGTGCCATGGCCGAAGCTCTGGCAGGTCCGTCTTCACTTCCTGTTCCGGATTGGTCCGACTGGAGCTTCCGGCTTTCCCGAGAATGGGCCAGCCGTTGTTCCAGGCTTCCGAGCCTTGCGGAAAGCGCGGCCTCCTCGGGCGATCCGTCGCGCGGTTCATTCGATCGTCGGCTGCCGTCGTGCGTGTCGTCCGCCATGATGTGGAGACCCGAACTAGCTGCCGCTAACGATGAAATAACGCCCCGGAGACCCTTAAAAGCCGCGCGGACCATACTGACCACCTGTAGGCAAGTCAAGATTCGGTCGCAGCCCCTTACAGCGTTGTTTTGGCTGATTTTATTGATGATCTGCGAGTCGATGCGATAACTTGTCCGCAGTGCATTTGCGGCGCTGCGCTATGATCCGGCTTGCACGGTGCGAATGGCTCTGATCCGATGCGCCGGCTTCCAGCGATCCGTTCGCAACGGTTTGGGAGGAAGCTCTCGCCATCGGAGCCCGCATGTCGCGTCGGATAGACTATTACTTCTCGTTCCAATCGCCCTGGGCCTATATCGGCCACCAGTCGTTGCGGCGGCTGGCGGATACCTACGATTTGAAGCTCATCTACAAACCCGTGCTGTTGACCGGGCTGTTCTCCGAAACCGGCGGTATGCCGCTGGCGAAGCGGCATCCGGCACGGCAGCACTATCGGACGGTCGAGCTGCAGCGTTGGCGTGACAAGCGTGGCCTCGACTTCAAGTTGTGGCCGAAGCACTGGCCGTTCGACGCGCGGCTCGCCGATGGCGTGGTGATCGCCGCACTCGCCGCCGGGATCGACCCCGAGCCGTATGTGCAGCGCGCTTATGCCGCGGTGTGGGAGCGCGAACTCGATCTCGCCCAGCCGGCAGTGCTGGTCGAACTCGCCGATGCGGCTGGTCTGCCGGGCGAAAGACTGGTGACGCAGGCCAGCTCTGACGAGATTAGCGCCGCTTACGAGCAAAACCGGCTCGATGCGATCGCCGGCGACGTGTTCGGCTCGCCCGCTTACGTGCTCGACGGCGAAGTGTTCTGGGGTCAGGATCGGATCGAACTGATCGAGGACGCGTTGAAATCCGGTCGCGGGCCGTACCGGCCGGTCGACCGGGCCCCCATATAGGCGGGGTCTGGAATCGTAATGCGGAGCATCCCGATGAGCTTTGCACGCCTGGCCGTGGACCTCCCCGGCGGCGCCCGCCGCGCCCCCCGGGCGGCCGTACTGGCGTTCCTGGTCGCGGTCGGCGGCGCCGGTGGCGCGGTGGCCGAAACGCCGCTGCCGGACAGCGAGAATGGCCGCTACACCTTCACCCCGTCCGCCGACGGGGTGGTGCGGCTCGATACCCGCACCGGCAAGGTCTCGACCTGCACGGATAAAGGCAGCGGCTGGGCCTGCTATGCGATCGCCGACGAGCGCGCCGCATTCGATGCCGAGACCGGGCGGCTGCAGGCCGAGATCGATCGGCTGAAGCAGGAAGCCGATGCGCTGCGCGCCGCCAACGACAGCCTGAAAGCGCAGCTCGCCAGCGCCGGCCAGTCCGGCGGCAAGATCGACGAGGCCCTGCCGAAGAGCGATCGGCTGCCGCAGCCGCAGGTCACCGAAAAGGATGGCCAGCGCAAGCTGGAGATCCCGTTGCCCAGCGACCAGGACGTCAATCGGGTCATGAGCTTCCTCGAGCGGGCTTGGCGGCGCTTGGTCGAGACGGCCAATCGGCTGCAGAGGGACTTCAGCGGCGACAAGATCTGACCGTCGTGGAGCGAGATCGCCGATGAGTTCATCCCGCATTCTCGGTCGCGCGCCGCTGGCGCGCGCGGCCGTCACCAGCGTCGTGTCCTCGTCGCTGACCGTGCAGACCGGCGGCGCCGGGTTCACCGACATCAGCCGCGAGGTCGCGGCATTCATCACCGAGGCGCAGGCGCGCGACGGCGGCCTCACCGTGTTCGTCCGACATACGTCGGCATCGCTGACGATCCAGGAAAATGCCGACCCGACCGTGCTGGCCGATCTCGCCGCGGTGTTGAACCGGCTCGCGCCGGAAAACGCTGGCTGGCGCCACGACACCGAGGGGGCGGACGACATGCCGGCCCACGTCAAGACCATGCTGACGTCGGTGTCGCTGCAGATTCCGGTGCTGCAGGGCCGGCTCGCGCTCGGCACCTGGCAAGGTGTGTATCTGATTGAGCACCGCGCGCGGCCGCATCGCCGCGAGGCGGTGCTGCAGTTCATCGGCACGACGGAATGATCACACTGCTCGATGGCTTCGTCATTTCGAGCGAAGCAATCCGGTTCGGCGCACTGAGCCGGAATGCTTCGTCGCGTTGCTCGTCGCAATGACGGCGTGGTTGGTATCAATCTGTAAAAACAAAGCGGCCGCGGATTGCTCCGCGGCCGCTGCGATATGGGTGGTCCGGCGCGTGCGCCGGACCGCTGGTCATCAGGTCTTGCTGATGTCGACGTTCTTGGTCTCGGGCAGGAAAATCAGGCCGATCACCACCGTGATCGACGCGAACACGATCGGGTACCACAGGCCGGCGTAGATATCGCCGGTCGAGGCGACGATCGCGAATGCGGTCGCCGGCAGCAGGCCGCCGAACCAGCCGTTGCCGATGTGATAGGGCAACGACATCGAGGTGTAGCGGATCCGGGTCGGGAATAGTTCGACCAGCAGCGCCGCGATCGGCCCGTAGACCATGGTGACGAACAGCACCAGGACGAACAGCAGCCCGATCACCGCGGCGGTGTTCGGATTGAACACGTCGAACGGGTGCGCCATCTTGATGATCTCGGGGTTGCCGGCCTTCGGATAGCCGGCTTCGTGCACCGCTGCCAGCACCTGAGGATTCGAGGCCTTGGCGTCGGTGTACGGCACCTCCTTGTCGTTCACCATCACCTTGACGCCGGAGCCGGCGGGGCCGCTGACGGTGGAGTACTTCACCGAGGACTTCGACAGGAAGTCGCGAGCGGTGTCGCACGGCTTGGAGAAGACGCGGGTGCCGACCGGGTTGAACAGATCGCCGCAGCCGGCGGGATCGGCAACGACCTGCACCTTCACGGTCTCGATCGCCTTCTCCAGTGCCGGATTGGCGTAGGTCGTAATCATCCGGAAGATCGGGAAGAACGACAGCGCCGCGATCAGGCACCCGGTGAGGATGATCGGCTTGCGGCCGATCTTGTCCGACAGCCAACCGAACAAGATGAAGAAGCCGGTGCCGAGCAGCAGCGACCAGGCGATCAGCAGGTTCGAGGTGTAGCCGTCGACCTTCAGGATCGATTGCAGGAAGAACAGCGCGTAGAACTGGCCGGTGTACCAGACCACGCCCTGGCCCATCACCGCGCCGAGCAGTGCAATCAGCACGATCTTCGCGTTGCCCCAATTGGCGAACGCTTCGGTCAGGGGCGCCTTCGAGGTCTTGCCCTCTTCCTTCATCTGCTTGAACACCGGCGACTCGTTGAGCCGGAGCCGGATCCAGACCGAAACGCCGAGCAGAGCGACCGACACCAGGAACGGCACGCGCCAGCCCCAATCGGCGAACGCCGCTTCGCCCACGATGGTGCGCGTGGCGAGGATCACCAGCAGTGACAGGAACAGGCCGAGGGTCGCGGTGGTCTGGATGAACGAGGTGTAGTAGCCGCGTTTGCCGGGCGGGGCGTGTTCGGCCACGTAGGTTGCGGCGCCGCCATATTCGCCGCCGAGCGCGAGGCCCTGCAGCAGGCGCAGCGTGATCAGGATGATCGGCGCGGCGATACCGATCGTCGCCGCGTTGGGCAGCAGGCCGACGATGAAGGTCGACAGGCCCATGATCAGGATGGTGACCAGAAAGGTGTATTTGCGGCCGACGATGTCGCCGATCCGGCCGAACACGATGGCGCCGAACGGGCGCACCAGGAAGCCGGCGGCGAAGGCGAGCAGCGCGAAGATGTCCCGGGTGGCCGGCGGATAGGCGCTAAAGAACTGCGCACCGATGATCGCGGCGAGCGATCCGTACAGATAGAAATCGTACCATTCGAAAACGGTACCGAGCGAAGAAGCGAGAATGACGAACCGCTCGTCGCGGGTCATTCCGCCCGATCGCCTGCTCGTCGCGGCGAGTGTAGCCATCAGCGTTTGCCTCCCTGAGGTTGTTTCGAGGGCTATGTTGTTGTTTTTATTGCGCACGCGCCGTGCATCATGGCTCCGGCAAATCGTGCGACAGTGTACGGTAGCACCGCCGCTGCGTTGCGGCATTACGACTTTCGACGCCGAAAACGCGCATAGTTGCGCTTGCTCAATGTTTTCGGTCGCGTGTGAGGGCATGATGATACGGACGAGGCGGTCACGTCCGCCTTGCCAGCCGTCCATCTGAGGGCGACACTTGCAACCGGTTCGCTGCGGCGTGCCGGGAGAAGACGGTTCGGTTTCAGCTTGCGAGTAAGGGACATCATGAGCACCCCCGCCAGCACGCACTTGATCATTGCCGACGACCACCCGTTGTTTCGCGATGCGCTCCGTCTGGCGGTTGCCAGCGTCGTTTCGACCGCGAAGATCGGTGAGGTCGGATCTTTCGAAGACCTGACTGCGATGCTCGAGCGCGAGGGCGACGTCGACCTTGTGCTGCTCGACCTCAAAATGCCGGGGATCAGCGGCTTTTCCGGGCTGATCTATCTAAGGGCGCAGTATCCGGCGATCCCGGTGGTGGTGGTGTCCGCCAGCGACGACGTCGAAACCATTCGCCGCTCGCTGGATTTCGGCGCCTCGGGCTTCGTGCCGAAGCGGTTCGGCGTCGAGAAGCTCGGCGAGGCGATCCTGCGGGTGCTGGACGGCGACGTCTGGGTGCCGCCGGACGTCGACCTGTCGGCGGCCTCCGATCCGGAGACCTCCAAGCTGCGTGACCGGCTGGTGACGCTGACGCCGCAGCAGGTGCGGGTGCTGATGATGCTGTCCGAGGGGCTGCTCAACAAGCAGATCGCCTACGAACTCGGTGTGTCGGAGGCGACCATCAAGGCGCACGTCTCGGCGATCCTGCAGAAGCTCGGGGTCGAGAGCCGCACCCAGGCGGTGATCGCCGCGGCGAAGATCTCCGGCAACCAGTGGCGCCAGGAAGAGCCGATCGCGTCGTAAGGCGCCGCTTCCGCATAAACGAATTTCTGCGTTGTGGCCGGGCTTGTCCCGGCCATCCGCGTTTTTGGGGGGCTCCTCAAGGACGTAGGTGGCCGCGACAAGCGTGGGCACCTCGGGGGTGACGTGATCTGCTCTCGGGCCGAGCTGGGGCTTCCCTGAAGCGGGGGCCGCCGTTACTCCGCCGCCACTGATTGCTGGGCGTGCCACTGACTGAGCAGAGCTCGCAGCGAGGCGGCCTTCACCGGCTTGTTCAGCACCGCGATTTCCTCCTGCCGTGCCGAGGCCCGCACGCCGGGGCTGCGGTCAGCGGTGATCAGGATCGCCGGAATGCTCTGGCCGAAGCGCTGACGGATCTCGCGGATCGCCGCGATGCCGTTGCCGCGGTCGAGGTGGTAGTCGACCAGAAGGCCGGTGACGCGCTGGTCGCTGCTCTCGATCGCGCGGATCGCGGCCTCCGGATCGGCGACCGCGATCACCTTGGCGTCCCAGGTGGTCAGCAGCGTCTTCATGCCGTCGAGGATCGCCGGATCGTTCTCGATGCAGACCACGAGGATGCCGCTCATCGAGGCGCGTGACAGCGGCGTCGCGCTGGTCACCGCCGCGGTGTGGTTGACGACTTCGGCGACCGGCACCGTCACCGAGAAGCACGAGCCGCCGCCGCGGTTGGAGTCCAGCGCGATGCCGTGGTTGAGCACCCGCGCCAGCCGCTCGACGATCGACAGGCCGAGGCCGAGACCGCGGGCGATCCGGGCGCCCTGTTCGAGCCGGTGGAATTCCTTGAAGATCTCGCCGCGCTTGAGGATCGGCACGCCGACGCCGGTGTCGTAGATGCCGATTCTCAGCGATTGGCCCTGCCGCCGGCAGCCGACCAGCACCTGGCCCTGCGGGGTGTATTTGATGGCGTTGGAGATCAGGTTCTGCAGCAGCCGCCGCAGCATCAGCCGGTCAGACTGCACCGGCAGCGAGCACGGCACGAAGGTCAGCTCCAGCCCCTTGGCGCGCGCCGTCGGGGCGAATTCGATTTCCAGTGATCGCATCAGATCGCCGATCACGAAGCTGGAGATCGACGGCGTCATCGCGCCGGCGTCGAGCCGCGAGATGTCGAGCAGCGCGCCGATGATTTCTTCGATCGCCTGCAGCGACTCGTCGATGTTGTCGACCAGCCGCGAGTCTTCGCCGCCGGCCTGGCGTTCGACCAGGCTGGTGGCATAGAGCCGCGCCGCATTGAGCGGCTGCAGAATGTCGTGGCTGGCCGCGGCGAGAAAGCGGGTCTTGGAGATGTTGGCTTCTTCGGCGGTGCTCTTGGCCAAAGCGAGCTGCGAATTCAGTCGGGTCAGCTCCTCGGTGCGTTCACGCACCCGGCGCTCCAGCGTGGCGTTGGCGCGCTCCAGCGCTTCGGCGGCTTCGAAGCTCGGTGTGACGTCGGAGAACGTGATCACCAGTCCGCCGTCCGGCATCCGGTTGGCCCGGACCTCGACCACCAGATGGCGGTCCGGAAACCGTTCGATGAACGGCTCGCCCTCGGTGGTGTAGGCCGCCATCCGCATCTGGGTGTGGGCCTCGGCGTCGGTCGGGGCGATGCCGTTGCTGGCGAGGAATTCCAGGATCTCGATCAGCGGAATGCCGATCTGAATGATGTGCGGCGGCAGCCCCAAAATCTCGCCGAACTGCCGGTTCGAGCAGATCAGTTGCAGTTCGGGATTGAACACCGCGATGCCCTGGCGGACGTGGTTCAGCGCGGTTTGCAGGATCTCGCGGTTGAAATGCAGGGCCGCGTGGGAGTCGTCGAGCAGCTTCAGCGCGGCTTCCGCCGACACCGTGCGCTTGCGCAGCAGCAGCGACAGCACCAGTCGCGACGAGGCCGCGCCGATCGATGAGGCGATCAGATGTTCGGCGTGTTTCAGCAGCTCGAAATCCGCCGGTGCGGCGGGGTCGAGTGTGATGCGCCGGCCGGCGGCGAAGTTGCGGAACGAGTCCCGGGCGCGGTCCGGACCGAGATATTGCGACACCGCCCCGACGATGTCCTGCACCGTGACGGTGGTGCGCCAGCGCCGGAACGCGGGGGTCATCGGCGTCAGCGTGTCGGGCACGAACACTTCGGCCTGAAGCCGCTCGATCGACGACGGCTGCCGCAGCAGCGACAGCACGAGATAGGCGAGGAGATTGAGCGACAGGCTCCACAGCACGCCGTGCAGCAGCGGCGGCAGATCGGAGCCGAACAGCGCCTGCGGTCGCAGCGCCTCGATGCCCCACGGCCCGTGCTGCAACAGCAGCAGCCCGGCGGTCGAGCTCTCCATGAAGCTCGGGATGAACAGCGTGTAGGCCCACACCGCGAACCCGACCAAGAGGCCGCCGATCGCGCCCCGCGCGGTGGCGCGGCGCCAGATCAGGCCGCCGAAGAACGACGGTGCGAACTGGGCGATCGCGGCGAACGACAATAGGCCGATCGCGGCGAGCTGAGTGTTACCGAGTGCGCGGTAGTACAGATAGGCGAGGATCAGGATTCCGAAGATCGCCAGCCGCCGCACCGTCAGCAGGAAGCTGCCGAAATTACGCTGTTCGTCGGAACGCGGCGCGCCGTGACGCTTCAGCACCAGCGGCATCACCAGATCGTTCGACACCATCACGGCCAGCGCGACGCATTCGACGATCACCATCGCGGTCGCGGCCGACAGCCCGCCGATGAACACCGCGACGCTGAGCATCGGGGCGTTGGCCTCGATCGGCAGCGCCAGCACGTACATGTCGCTGTCGACCTTGCCGAACGGGAATTTGACCAGGCCGGCCAGCGCGATCGGGATCACGAACAGGTTGATCGTCACCAGGTACAGCGGAAACAGCCAGCGGGCGCGGCCGACCTCGGCCTCGTTGGAATTCTCCACCACGCTGACGTGGAATTGCCGGGGGAGCATCATGAAGGCGCAGAACGACAGTGCCGTCATGGTCAGGAAATTGGCCGGCGATGCCGAGTCGAGGGCCCGGACCGCTTCCGGCATCTGCATCGCCCGCTCGATCAGAGCCGACGGACTGAACAGCCAGAAGGTGACGAAGATGCCGGCTGCCAGGAACGCCACCAGCTTGACGATCGACTCGGTCGCGACCGCCAGCATCAGGCCGTGCTGGTGCTCGGTGGCGCTGGCCTGGCGGGTGCCGAACAGAACAGTGAACACCGCCATCGCCATCGCGACGATCAGCGCGATGTCGCCGACGATCGGAATGTCGGCGATGTTGTGGTCGTCGCCGAGGATGGTCTGGAGCGACGACGACACCGCCTTCAATTGCAGCGCGATATAGGGCACCGAGCCGATGATGGCGATGATCGCCACAGTGGCGGCGACCTTCTGGCTCTTGCCGTAGCGGGCGGCGATGAAGTCGGCGATCGAGGTGATGTTCTGCGATTTCGCCAGCCGGATGACGCGGCGCAGCAGCGGCGTCGCCACCATGATCATCAGCACCGGGCCGACATAGATCGCCAGAAAGTCGAAGCTGGAGCGGCTGGCGAAGCCGACCGACCCGAAGAACGTCCAGGAGGTGCAGTAGATCGCCAGCGACAGCGGATAGATCAGCCCGCCGGCGCGTTCGCGCTGGCCTTGGGACAGCCGGTCGCCCCAGCTCGCGACGCAGAACAGAAACCCGATATAGGCGAGAGCGGCTGCGATCACGCCCCAATCGTGCAGCATCGCGGTCGTGCTCCCTCGCGCCAGGCGGCAGGCGATTGATCGATCGCCCGTACCCAGCCGGATGCGGCCTTGCAGGACGTGATCGCCAGTCTACCAAAATCGAAGGGGCGCCTGCGACAGGGATTTTCCCGGCCGCGGGCGCCCCCGCTGAATAGTCGTTACCGTATCGCGCGCGCGGTGCGGATCACTCCGCGGCGATCGCCTTCGCGCCGAGCGGCAGGCCGAGCTCGTTCCAGACCTGCACCAAAGATTCGGCCAGCGCGTCGATCAGCTTGTCGTCGTGATACGGCGACGGCGTGATCCGCAGCCGCTCCAGGCCGCGGGCGACGGTCGGATAGTTGATCGGCTGGATGTAGATGCCGTGCTGCTCGAGCAGCAGATCGGACGCCTTCTTGCACTTCTCGGCATCGCCGACGAACACCGGCACGATGTGGGTGTCGGTCGGCATCACCGGAATGCCGGCGTTGTTCAGCACCGCCTTGACACGGGCGGCGCGGTCCTGATGCCGCTCACGCTCCCAGGTCGAGGCGCGCAGGTGCTTGATCGCGGCGGTCGCGGCGGCGCAGATCGGCGGCGGCAGCGAGGTGGTGAAGATGAAGCCCGGCGCGTAGGAGCGCACCGCGTCGATCACCTCGGCCTTGCCGGCGATGTAGCCGCCGAGGCAGCCGAACGCCTTGGCGAGGGTCGCCTCGATGATGTCGATCCGCGCCATCACGCCGTCACGCTCGGCGACGCCGGCACCGTGAGCACCGTACATGCCGACTGCGTGCACTTCGTCGCAATAGGTCATCGCATTGTACTTCTCGGCGAGATCGCAGATCTTCGCCAGTGGCGCGGTGTCGCCATCCATTGAGTACAGGCTTTCGAATGCGATCAGCTTCGGCCGGTCCGGTCCGGCTGCGATCAGCAGTTCTTCGAGGTGCGCCGTGTCGTTGTGGCGCCACACCACGCGCTCGCAACCCGATTGGCGAATGCCTTCGATCATCGAATTGTGGTTGAGCGCGTCCGACAGGATCAGGCAGTTCGGGATCAGCTTGCCGAGGGTCGACAGGCCGGTCTGGTTGGAGACGTAGCCCGAGGTGAACAGCAGTGCCGCTTCCTTGCCGTGCAGCGAAGCGATTTCCTGTTCGAGCTGCACCAGCGGATGATGCGTGCCGGCGATGTTGCGGGTGCCGCCGGCGCCGGTGCCGATCCGCGTTGCGGTCTCGACCATCGCGCCGACCACTTTCGGGTGCTGGCCCATGCCCAAGTAATCGTTCGAGCACCAGATCACGACATCGCGAGGTCCGGAAGCGGAGTGCCAAGTGGCGTGCGGGAACCTGCCGGCGAGTCGCTCGAGATCGGCGAACACGCGGTAACGACGCTCCTCGTGCAGGCGGTTGAGAGCGTCTTGAAAGAACTGGTTGTACTGCATCGCGATGACCTGTTGGGGAGGCGGATCGAACGACGGAACGCCGTGGGCGGCGAAACTATTAGAACTCTTCCATCACCGAAGTCGAGGCGCAATTCGACGATCGAGCTGCGCCGGTTCCGATCCATATCACCGCTCTCGCAGGTGATTGCTTGATGAAGATCAATGCCATTGCGAGGGGCTGTCCCGGCTTGTCCGGGAACACGCGGACAGCGAGTCCAAAAGTTAAGTCGGCGTAAATCGCAGAATGCCGTCGGTGTTCGGTGCGATCTGCAATCTGTTCTGTGCAAGCATGTAGTTGACGTGTGCGATCAGCTCGCCGACTGCGAAGCCGGTCTGATGTGCGTCGAGCACATGTTTGTGAAACACCACCGGGACCAGCTCCGCCGAGCTCATCGGCGCGTCGCGGCAGGCATCGGCGATCATGCCGCAGCGCTCCTCGTGATGATCGGATAGCTGTTTGATGCGGGTTTTGACACCGTGAAACGGCAAGCCGTGCCCGGGCAGCACCAGCGCATCGTCGGGCAAAAGCGCATCGAGCTCCGTGAGCGAGGCGAGGTAGGAGCCGAGCGCGTCTTCGTCCGGCTCGTGGGCCCAGACGCTGACGTTCGGCGAGATCTTGCTGAGTACCTGATCGGCGGAGAGGAACAGTTTCTCCGCGGCGCAGTAAAGCATCACCTGGTCGGGCGAGTGGCCGGCGCCGGTGATAATACGAAACGACCGCTCGCCGATCCGAATCTCCTGCCCCTTGGCGAGGCGGCGGTACGCCGCGGGCAGCGGTACTGTCTTCTTCAAATAGTCCTGGCCGCGGCCGACCAATTGCTCGATCACATTTTCGTCAATGCCGTGGCGGCGGAAGAACGCGCGGTTGTTGACCAGCCGCTCGTCGGTCCGCCTGTTCTGGTGATACACGCCATGCAGATACTCGATCTGCGACATGTAGAACGGGCAGCCGAACCGCTGCACGATCCAGCCCGCCATGCCGACGTGGTCCGGATGCGCGTGGGTGACGATCACCCGGCTGATTGCAAAGCCCGCGAGCGCACCGTCGAACAGCGTTTCCCAAGCCGCGATGGTGGCGTCGTTGCCGAAGCCGGTGTCGACCATCGTCCATCCGTCGCCGTCGGCGAGCAGGTAGATGTTCACATGGTTGAGCCTGAACGGCAGCTTGAGCCGCAGCCACAATACCCCCGGCGCGACTTCGACCGCCTGATCCGGCCCTGGGTGGCTGTCGTACAGATAATGGAGTTCGTCGTGCGATGTGGTGGCGTCGGTCTTCTTATTCATTCGGCGCAGGCTCCCTGACCCGGCTTAGCGGGAGCGGAGCGGAGGCGCCAGCCGAAAAACCGCTGGGGCGGCTGCAGCCACCACAGGGCTGAGCCCTGCCGCGCCAAAGCGCGTCGGCGGCAGCGCCTGGACGCAAAAAAGGCCGGCGGCGCGTGCGCCACCGGCCGTTCGATCCTCCGCCCCGCCGGTCAGGCGGCCCGGATATTGGTCAGGAACGCGTCGATCTCTTCGCGGAGCAGCGCCGCTTCCTGGCGCAGCGATCCCGAGGCGTTGAGTACCTCGGCGGCCGCAGAGCCGGCCTGAGAGGCCGCGGCGCTGACGCCGACGATATTGCTGGAGACCTCGCTGGTGCCGCCGGCGGCGTGCTGGATGTTGCGGGCGATCTCGCGGGTCGCCGCGCCCTGTTGCTCGACCGCGGCGGTGATGGCGGTGGTCACCTCGTTGATCGAGGTGATGGTCTGGCCGATGTTGCGGATCGCGCCGACCGCGGTGCTCGTCACCCCTTGCATCGCGGCGATCTGGGCCCGGATTTCCTCGGTCGCCTTCGCGGTCTGGCTGGCGAGGTCCTTGACCTCGGCCGCCACCACCGCAAAGCCGCGTCCGGCGTCGCCGGCGCGCGCCGCTTCGATCGTGGCGTTCAGGGCGAGCAGGTTGGTCTGCGACGCGATGCTCTGGATCAGGTCGATCACCGCGCTGATCCGCTCGGCGTTGTCGGCGAGCCCCTGCATTGTCGTGTCGGTCTCGCCGGCTTCGCGCACCGCGCGGGTGGCGATCTCCGCCGACGTGGTGACCTGACGGCTGATCTCGGCGATCGAGGAGGCGAGCTGCTCGGTGCCGGTCGCGACCGTCTGGACGTTGACCGAGGTCTCTTCGGCCGCCGAGGCGACGGTGGTGACCAGCGCGCTCGACTGCTCCGATGTGGTCGCCATCGCGTCCGCGGTTTCCTGCATCTGGTCGGCGGAGGATTGCAGCTTCTCCATCGCGCTGCGCACGGTCGCTTCGAACTCGGCGATTCGCGCCTCGATTCGCTGGGTCCGCTCGGCCTTGGAGGCGCGATCCTTGTCCTGCTCCTCGCTCAAGGCCCGCGCCCGGATCATGCTGTCGCGGAACACTTCGAGCGTTTCGGCCATCACGGCGATTTCGTCGCGGCGGCTGCCGCGATCGATCGCGGTCTCGAGATCGCCGGCCGACAGGCTCTGCATCGACTTCTGCAGGCCGCCGATCCGGCGCAGGATGCTGCGGCCGACATACAGCCAGACGAACAGCGCGGAGCCGATCAAGGTGAGCGCGCCGAGCGCGACCATGACCTGGGTCGCCAGCGTGATTTGTGACTGTGCCTGCGACGTTCCGACCGAGGTTTCGTTGCGAACGGTGTCGACGAGCTGCTTGACGCTGATGCCGAGGCCGACATTGAGCTTGCGGGTTTCGTCGAGCAGCAGATCGCGATAGTCGCGGGCGTCCAGTTCGAGCTGCCGCAGCTTGAAGGCGCCGGTCTTGCCGTCGCCGATGGCCATCAGCTTCTGCGCGGCGGCCTTGATCTCGGTCGTGGTCTGGTTGTCGGGAAGGCCGTCCAGATTGGTGTTCACGACCTGCCGGGCTTCCTTGAAGCTGGCTTCCACCGGCTCCAGATCGTCAGAGCTTGAGGCCGACAGCGCGGCCATCAGATCGGAGGCGATCAGATTGCTCAAGGCGATCACGTTGCCGAGCTGTTCGATTCGCCGGCCGGCGTTGGTGGCGTCGTCTTGCGACAGGTTGGCCGATCCAAGCAGCGCGTTCATCTGGGTTTGAGCGTCGAGCATCGCCGGATTGGCGACGGCAATGAAGGCGTCGTGCGACTGACGCAGCTCGGCATAGAGCTTGGCGTGTTGCGTACTCAGATCGAGCCGCTCCTTAGCGGCGGAGCCGAGGCTGCGGATGGTGTCGGCGATGTTCTTCAGCGTCTCGTTGAGCGCCGACACGACGGCTTTGTCGCCGCCGTAAGTGGTGATGTCGGCGAGCTTCTGAAGCGCCACCTGCTGCGCCGCCTTCATACGAGCCGAACGCTCGCGGAGTTGCGCCTCGGTCTGCGAGTCGAGCAGGATCGGTGCCTGACTGGCGAGGCTTTCGCTCTCGGTGGCGAGTTGCAGGCTGGCGGCCAGCTTGGGAATGTCGCGGCCGCTCAGCTCCGACATCGTCCTGCCGAGCTCGTGCAGGCTCATGCCTGCCCAGGCACTGATCACGATCGCCATGCCGGCAATCACAGCGAATGCGGCGAACAGGCTGCCACGAATTCCGAGTTGCGGACAACGAAGCCGCGGACGTCGGAATTTCGGGAATTTCCCAGACATATTTCCCCCACCTGGCACGATTCAACGTGGCGTCGGTCTCGGCGACGCCTGGCGGGAGTATCAGGTTAGGGAGTTAATATTCTTCACGTAACTTCACGAGGATCGGTCGCAATTTGAGCGATCGGTTCGGCGTTGGTCGACATGGTTTCACAAATGAAAAAGGGCCGGCGCGAGGCCGGCCCTTTCCTGCTTCCAAGAGAGGAAGCGATCAGGTCTTAGTACTTGGCGACGACCGGACCGCCCCAGTTGAAGCGGTAGTTCAGGCCGGCCTTGACCACGTGCTCGTCGTTCTTGACGGTGTAGCCCGGGGCGAGGGTGACGTTGCCGAAGTCGTAGTACTGGTACTCGATCTTGCCCGACCAGTTCGGAGCGAACAGGTATTCGAGACCGCCACCGACGGTGTAACCATCGGTCTTGCTGTCGATCGCAATGCCAGTCGTTACGCCAGTATTGCTGGTGAACACATAGCTGCTCGAATAGTCGGCATAAGCCCAACCGCCCTTGACGTAGAGCAGCGCCGGACCCCAGGTGTAGCCGAGGCGGCCGGTGACCGAGGCCAGACCACGCTGGTTGTCGGCATAGGTATAGGTGCCAGCGATATTGTTGTAAGTGTCATTCCACTGAACCGAGCTGTTGGTGCCGCTCAGCCAGGAGTACTGGCCTTCAACACCGAGCACCCAGTTCGGAGCGAACTGCCAGTCGTAACCGGCCTGCACACCGCCGAGGAACTTGCCGTCGTTGCCGGCGGTGACGCCGGTGCCGATGCTGTTGTCGCCCGAGAAGGCGCCACCGATGTGACCACCGATGTAGAAGCCGGTCCAGTTGTAGATCGGGGCCGGGGCGTAGGCCGGAGCCTTGGTGTACGGACGGGCAGCGAGGTCGGCGGCGAGGGCCGGGGCCGCGCCGAGGGCGACCAGGGCCACGGTGCCGAGCAGAATCTTCTTCATGATGTTGTCTCCAGACTTTGTCAGACGCACCGTTCGTCGGCGCCATCTGCTGCATGGCTTAGCGGGATTTTACGCAAAATGCTGTCACCGGGAGGCCACACTCCCTTCGGAACTAAGCTCATGAGACCGCACAATTTTTTATGGCTAATGGAACCTTAATCGAGTCTAAATTCCGCCTTAATTTGGAACTCGGCGCGCCGTCGCATTAGGCGGTGAAAAGTCCGCTCTGCTCAAACTTTCGGCGGCTGCTGGATCCCCGTTTAACGCCTTGATTTATGACGGTTATGTACGGTCCGGCACGCTTGCTTCCATCCGCCAGAATGATGTTATGATGTAACGAGAGCGCGGTCTGTGGCTGGCGATGGGATTGGGCGTGAGCGAGTTTTCCTCTTCATCTTCTCACCCGAGAAGCGCCGCGCACCATGTGCATCTGCATGTCCACGGCGCCGAATCGCCGCACCCCCCGCAGCCAGCGCCCTGGTCGATCCTGAGAATGGGGCTGGCCAGCCGGGTCGCGGCGGCTTCCGCGGCCAGCGCCGTGCTGTGGGCGCTGGTGTTGCTGGCAATGAGGTGACGATGACCGCGCAGCTCACCTTCCAGAACGTCACGCTGGGCTACGATCGCCACCCCGCGGTACATCACCTCTCCGGTTGTGTTGAAGCCGGCACTCTGCTGGCTGTGGTCGGCCCCAATGGCGCCGGCAAATCGACCCTGTTCCGCGGCATCGTCGGGATTCTGAAGCCTTTGGCCGGATCGATCGACCGCGACGGCATCGATGTCCATGACATCGCCTATCTGCCGCAGAGCGCCGAGATCGACCGGACGTTTCCGATCTCGGTGTTTGATTTCGTCGGCACCGGACTGTGGCGCGCGACCGGTGCGTTCGGCAGCCTCGGCCGGCAGGCCAAGCAGCGGATCTCCGGCGCGCTGGCCGCGGTCGGGCTGTCCGGCTTCGAGAATCGCAACATCGGCACGCTGTCGGGTGGCCAGATGCAACGCATGCTGTTTGCGCGCGTGCTGCTGCAGGATGCACGGGTGATCGTGCTCGACGAGCCGTTCAATGCTGTGGATGCCCGGACGACGGCGGATCTGGTGCATCTGGTGCAGCATTGGCACGAGGAGGGGCGAACCGTGATCGCCGCGCTGCACGACATGGAACTGGTGCATGCCAGTTTCCCAGAGACGCTGTTGCTCGCGCGGACTGCGGTGGCGTGGGGGCCGACGGCCGAGGTGCTGACCCCCGATAACCAGACCGAAGCCCGGCGGATGTGCGAGGCCTTCGACGACGGCGCGCCGGCCTGCACCGCGGCTCCGCAGGCGGCCTGACACCATGATGCTGTATCAGGCGCTGATTGCGCCGTTCACCGAATTCGAATTCATGCGCCGGGCGCTCGCCGGTGTCGTCGCGCTGTCGCTTGGGGGCGCGCCGATCGGCGTGTTTCTGATGCTGCGGCGGATGAGCCTGGTCGGCGACGCGATGGCCCACGCCATCCTGCCCGGCGCGGCGATCGGCTTCCTGCTGTCGGGACTCAACCTGTTCGCGATGACGTTCGGCGGCCTGATCGCCGGCTTCGCGGTGGCGATTCTGGCCGGACTGGTGTCGCGCGTCACCGAGCTGAAGGAAGACGCCTCGCTGGCGGCGTTCTACCTGGTGTCGCTGGCGCTCGGCGTCACCATCGTGTCGATGCGCGGCACCAATATCGACCTGCTGCATGTGCTGTTCGGCAACATCCTGGCGATGGACGATCGCACCCTGCTGGTGATCGCCTTCAATGCGACGCTGACACTGCTGGCGCTCGCGGTGATCTGGCGGCCGCTGGTGATCGAATGCGTCGATCCGTTGTTTCTGCGCACCGTGAGTCGCGCCGGCGCGCCGGCGCATCTGATCTTCATGGCGCTGGTGGTGATCAATCTGGTCAACGGCTTTCATGCGCTCGGCACGCTGCTCGCGGTCGGCTTGATGATCCTGCCGGCCGGTATCGCCAAATTCTGGGCCCGCGACATTTCCGGGATGATGCTGGTGGCGGTCGGCAGCGCAATGCTGTCGGGCTATTGCGGCCTGGTGCTGTCGTATCACGGCGGCCTGCCATCGGGCCCCGCGATCATTCTGGTCGCGGCGGTGATCTATCTGATTTCGCTGTTTTTCGGTCGGTCCGGCGGAGTGGTTCGCAAGCTGTTTCCCGGCCGTCACCTGGAGGCTTGAGGACGATGATCCGTTTGGGAATGGTGTTGATCGCGGCGCTGCTGATGGCGGGTCCGGCGCAGGCCGATGATCGTGTTCGCGTGGTCGCGAGCTTTTCGATTCTCGGTGATTTCGTCCGCAACGTCGGCGGCGATCGCGTCGAGGTCTCCACGCTGGTCGGGCCGAACGGCGACGCTCACGTCTACACGCCGTCTCCGGCCGACGCCAAGACTATCGCCGACGCCAGGCTGGTGGTGGTCAACGGCCTCGGTCTCGAAGGCTGGCTGCCGCGGTTGGTGCAGTCGTCGGGCGGCAAGGCGACCATCGTCACCGCGACCAAGGGCATCAAGGTGCGCGAGGCCGATGCCGATGATGATCACGGCCATCGCGGCGGCGATCATGCCCACGATCACGGCAAGACCGATCCGCACGCTTGGCAGTCCGTGCCCAACGCCAAGATCTACGTGGCCAACATTCGCGATGCACTGATCGCGGCCGATCCCGCCGGCGCCGCAACCTACCGCGCCAATGCCGAGGCCTATCTCGTCAAGCTCGACGCGCTCGACCGCGACGTCCGCGCCGCGGTTGCGTCGATCCCTGCTGCCCGCCGCAAGGTGATCTCGACCCATGAGGCGTTCGGCTATTTCGCAGACGCCTATGGTATCGCCTTCATTGCCCCGCAGGGCGTTTCGACCGAGTCCGAGGCGAGCGCCCGCGACGTCGCCAGCATCATCACTCAGATCCGCAAGGACAAAGTGCCGGCGGTGTTCCTGGAGAACATCAGCGACCCGCGGCTGATGCAGCGGATCAGCGCCGAGACCGGCGCCAAGATCGGCGGGACGCTGTATTCCGACAGCCTGACGCCCGAAAACGGCGACGCCCCCACTTACATTGATATGGTGAGGCACAATATAAAGACGCTGACCGGCGCGCTGAGCAGTTAGCGGCCCGGTCCCGCTGCGTCCGGCCGCCCGGCGAAACGCGCGGTCCCCGCCCTTTCCGGCCCCGACTTTCGAGACGCGCAGACCGTGTGTTTCAGGCCGGGGCTCCGTGCTGGAGCAAGTACCCGATGTCCTCTGTCGCTGCCTCGAAAATTCCCGTCACCGTGCTCACCGGCTATCTCGGCGCCGGCAAGACGACGTTGCTGAACCGCATCCTGTCGGAAAACCACGGCAAGAAATATGCGGTGATCGTCAACGAGTTCGGCGAGATCGGCATCGACAATGACCTGATCATCGGCGCGGACGAAGAAGTGTTCGAGATGAACAACGGCTGCGTCTGCTGCACGGTGCGCGGCGACCTGGTGCGGATTCTCGCCGGGCTGATGAAGCGCAAGGGCAAGTTCGACGCGATCATCGTCGAGACCACCGGACTGGCTGATCCGGCGCCTGTCGCGCAGACCTTCTTCGTCGACGAAGACGTGCAGAACGCCGCGCGGCTCGACGCGGTGGTGACCGTCGCCGACGCCAAATGGCTGAGCGAGCGGCTGAAGGACGCGCCGGAAGCCAAGAACCAGATCGCGTTCGCCGACGTCATCGTGCTGAACAAGACCGATCTTGTCTCTCCGGCCGAACTCGCCGAAGTCGAAGCGCGGATCCGCGCCATCAACCCTTACGCCAAGCTGCATCGGACCGAGCGTTGTCAGGTCGCGCTCGCCGACGTGCTGGAGCGCGGCGCGTTCGATCTCGACCGGATTCTGGAGATCGAGCCGGCCTTCCTCGAGGCCGACGAACATGATCATCATCACGATCACGACCATCACCACGGTCACGATCATCATCATGGTCATGGGCTGAAGCACTATCACGACGAGGACATGCAATCGCTGTCGCTCAAGAGCGACAAGCCGCTCGATCCGGCCAAGTTCATGCCCTGGCTGCAGCAATTGGTGCAGACCGAAGGCGGTAAGATCCTGCGTTCCAAGGGCATTCTCGCCTTCAGAGGCGACGATGATCGTTATGTGTTCCAGGGCGTTCACATGATGCTGGAAGGTGATCACCAGCGGCCTTGGAAGGACGATGAGCCGCGCGAAAGCCGCGTCGTGTTCATCGGTCGCGATCTGCCCGAACAGGCGATCCGCGACGGCTTCGCCAAGTGCATCGCGTCATGAGCGGCTTCGAGGCGCCCGGCGAGGCCGGGTCGATCGCGTCGGTCACCGACCGGGTGAAGCCGGTCACGATCGAAGGCGGCGCTGGTGCGGTTCACTTCCTCGGCGATACCGCGGTGTTCATCGGCACCGAAGAAAACGCGACGCTGGTCGCCGCCGATGGCACGACTTCGACCGTCCCGCTGCACGGCGGCGGCATTCTCAATGCGGTGTGCGACGGCAAGCGCATCGTCACCGGCGGTGACGACGGCAAGGTGATGCTGCTGGACGCATCGGGCAAGGCCGAGACCATCACCACCGATGCCAAGCGGCGCTGGATCGACAACGTCGCGCTGCATCCGGACGGCGCGGTGGCGTGGTCGGCCGGCAAGATCGCCTATGTCCGCGCGCCCAAGGGCGAAGACAAGTTTTTCGAAGTGCCCTCGACCGTCGGCGGCCTCGCTTTCGCGCCGAAGGGGCTGCGGCTGGCGATTGCGCATTACAACGGCGTGACGCTGTGGTTTCCGAACATGGCCGGCAACGCTGAATTCCTCGAATGGGCCGGCTCGCATCTCGGCGTGATGTTCAGCCCGGACAACCGCTTCCTGGTCACCGCGATGCACGAGCCGGCGCTGCATGGTTGGCGCCTGGCGGATTCCAAGCACATGCGGATGACCGGCTATCCCGGCCGGGTGCGGTCGATGGCCTGGACGGTCGGCGGCAAGGGGCTCGCCACCTCCGGGGCCGATACCGTGATCATCTGGCCGTTCGCCAGCAAGGACGGGCCGATGGGCAAGCAGCCGGCGATGCTGGCGCCGCTCGGGGCGCGCGTCAGCGCGGTCGCCTGCCATCCGAAGAACGACATCCTCGCTGCCGGCTACAATGACGGCACCGTGCTGCTGGTGCGGATGAACGACGGTGCCGAAATCCTCGCCCGTCGCAACGGCACCCCGCCGATCGCGGCACTCGGCTGGAATCCCGGCGGCACGCTGCTGGCGTTCGCCGACGAGGATGGTGCGGGCGGCATTCTTCCGCTGTAAGAGAAAGCCGTCTCCGAAAGCAGGCGGCTTCCGATGCGCTTCCTCACCACCTTCCAGACAGCGGACTTCTTCGACACGCTGGTCAGCCTCACCGTCGCGTTCGTGCTCGGGATGCTGATCGGCGCGGAGCGGCAATATCGGACCCGTGCGGCGGGACTGCGCACCAACGTGCTGGTGGCGGTCGGCGCTGCCGCCTTCGTCGATCTGGCGATGCATCTGGCCGGTGCCGACGGCGCCGTTCGGGTGATCGCCTATGTGGTCTCCGGCATCGGTTTTCTCGGCGCCGGCGTGATCATGAAAGAGGGCATGAACGTCCGCGGCCTGAACACCGCCGCGACGTTGTGGAGCTCGGCCGCGGTCGGCTGCTGCGCCGGCGGCGACATGGCGGCGCAAGCGACTGCGCTGACGGTGTTCGTGATCGCCGGCAACACGCTGCTCCGGCCGCTGGTGAATGCCATCGACCGTATCCCCTTCGACGAGCGTACCTCGGAGGCGACCTATGCGGTCCGCCTGACCGCCGGGAGCGCTGCTGCCGGCCGGCTGCGCGAGCACCTCGAAGAACGCCTGGAACAGGCCGACTATCCGGTCGCGGAGGTCGAGGTGGAAGCTGCCGAACGAGCCGACGACAAGGTCGAGATCGTCGCCACCCTGGTCTCGACCGCTGTCGAGCCGAGCGAGCTGGACGCGGTGGTCGCCGAGCTGGGCAAGGAACCGGGCGTAGATTACGCCTCCTGGGAAACCAGCACTAAAGATTGATTCACCTTGTCGGCAATTGCGACCGTTCTGGAACCCGGTGCGACACCGGAACCCGGAACGATGCCCGCGCGCGCCCGTTGGTCCGGCGAGCAAGGGGATGAGAAACATGACGGCGAACGACGACGACAAGGAGCGCGGCCTGAAGCGGGATCTGCTGCTGGCCTTCGCGCTGATCGCGGCGGGTGTGGTGCTGTCCGGCCTGTCGCTGACGCAGATCGACAGCCGAACCGGCCGCGTCCACTTCGCCCAGGCGACGCCGCAGCCGCCGACCTCGACGCCCGGCGCGGAAAGCAAGCCGACGGCCCCGGACGATCCGAAGCCGACCGGCGCGCGCCCGCACGATATTCCGCCGCAGCCGGCGCGCCCTGATCAGGACGCGATCCAGTCCGGCGCCAAGCCGGCGCTGCCGCCGGCGCCGCCGGAGAAGATCGGCGAGCCGATCAAGCCGAAGGGTGGCTAACCGCCGCCACCAAGAAACGGTCGACGATCACCTCACCGGGCTCGCATTTGCGGGCTCGGTTTTTTGGTGATCAGTGGTAGTCGGCGAAGGAGCCCCAAGCACAGCGCACCTCTCCCGCTTGCGGGAGAGGTCGGATCGGGTGGCGATCCGGGTGAGGGCACTCCTATCAACGAGTCGCTGAGTCAGTGCCCGCGTCGCCCTCACCCCAGCCCTCTCCCGCAAGCGGGAGAGGGGGCGCGCTGCGACGAGGGCAGCGGCGCGTGTACTTATTTGAAGCTGAAATCGCCGTGGAGGCGACCTCGTTGCCTCAACGTACCAGCACGTTCTTGAACTGCCACGGATCGGAGGTGTCGATGTCCTCCGGGAACAGGCCGGGGCGGTCGGCGAGCGGGGTCCAGTCGGTGTAGTAGCCCTTCACCGGGCCGAGATACGGCTTCTGCACTTCGAGGCAGCGGCGGAAGTCCATCTCGTCGGCTTCGACAATGCCGGCTTCCGGATTTTCCAGCGCCCACACCATGCCGGCGAGCACGGCCGACGACACCTGCATGCCGGTGGCGTTCTGATACGGGCAGACTTCGCGGGTTTCTTCGATCGAGAGCTGCGAGCCGTACCAATAGGCGTTCTTGGCGTGGCCGTAGACCAGCACGCCGAGCTCATCGATGCCGTCGACGATCTCGTTTTCATCCAGGATGTGCCACTTCGGCTGCATCTTGCCCTCGGCGCCGAACATCTCGTGCAGCGACAGCACGGCGTCGCCCGCCGGATGATAGGCGTAGTGGCAGGTCGGCCGGTAGACCACGTTCTGGCCGTCCCGCACCGTGAAGTAATCGGCGATCGAGATCGATTCGTTGTGGGTGACGAGGAAGCCGTACTGCGCGCCCGGCGTCGGGCACCAGGTGCGGACGCGGGTGTTGGCGCCCGGCTGCAGCAGATAGATCGCGGCCTGACAGCCTTCGGTATGCTTGCGACCGTTGTCCGGAATCCACTTCTCGTGCGTACCCCAGCCGAGTTCGGCCGGCTGCAGACCTTCGGACACGAAGCCTTCCACCGACCAGGTGTTGACGAACACGTTCATCGGCTTCGGGGTCTTGGCGCGCTGGGTGTCACGCTCGGCGATGTGGATGCCCTTGACGCCGAGCTTCTGGGCGAGTTGGCCCCAGCCTTCGCGGCTCTTCGGCTCGTTGAATTCCAGGCCGGTATCGCGGGCGATGTCGAGCAACGCCTGCTTGACGAACCACGACACCATGCCGGGGTTGGCGCCGCAGGTCGATACCGCGGTGGTGCCGCCGGGATTCTTGGCCTTTGCGGCCAGCAGTGTCTCGCGCAGCGCGTAGTTGGAGCGCTTCTCCGGACCAGCGTTCTTGTCGAAGTAGAACCCGAGCCACGGCTCGACCACGGTGTCGATGTACAGAGAGCCGATCTCACGGCACATCGTCATGATGTCGACCGAGCCGGTATCGACCGACAGGTTGACGCAGAAGCCCTGGCCGCCGCCTTCGGTCAGCAGCGGGATCAGCAGTTCGCGGTAATTGTCCTTGGTCACCGCCTGCTTGATGAAGCGGACGCCGTGCTTCTCGGCGAGTTCGCCGTCGGCATGCGGGTCGATGATCACGAACCGCTTCTTGTCGTACTCGAAGTGCCGCTCGATCAAGGGCAGCGTGCCCTTGCCGATCGAGCCGAAGCCGATCATCACGATGGGGCCGGTGATCTTGGCGTGGATCTTCGAGGTAGACGACATCAGGTTTGCACTCCGGACAGGGGGATAGGGATCACGCCGCTATGTGCGGACAGGACGGTTCGGGAATACGACGGCGAGGTGAATTTCGGATGTCACCTGCGACCGGCAGTCAGTTCGGTTCGGACACGCTGAGCACCGTCAGGGAGCGCTGCTCGCCCGACGGGGTCTCGAAGCTGATCGACTGTCCGACGGTGAGGCCGATAAGCGCGGCCCCGATCGGGGTCAATACCGAAATACGGCCCGATTCGACGTCGGCTTCGGTCGGATACACCAGCGTCACCTGCTTTTCCTTGCCGGTGGTATCGTCCCGGAAGGTGAGGGCGGAGTCCATGCAGACGATCCCCGGCAGGGGGGCATTGTCGGGCGCAACATTGGCTCGGGCGACCTCGCCGGCAAGGAATTCGGCCGTGGCCGGGTATCGTTGCGCGGCGGCTTCGGCGAGCTGGCCGAGCCGTTCGGCGTCGCAATTGCGGATGGTAATCGGTGGGCGCTGTGTACGAATGGATTGCATCATGTCTTTCACGGGTCCTTGTCACGCCGCACGCGTCATGCGCATCGGCATTCATGGGATAAGTAGCAGTCTGAAAAAGGGGAGAAGTCGTCGACGAGATCGTTAAGCCCGGACGGCGCACGCGCGCGCCCGGGTCACCTTCCTGCGTGAAGGCGACCGGCGCGCAGCGTCAAACGGTTGCGGGGCAAGATCATCATGATCGTCGGAACCTAGGGCTCCCCGCCGGAAAGTCAACGGGGAGCCGATTATCGTATGATTAGATGGGCTTAGCTGCGGCGCTTGGCGGTGACTTCGATTTCGATCTTCATTTCCGGCTTGTACAGGCCGGCAACCGCGACGATCGTGGCCGCCGGGCGGATCTCCGACAGGTTCTCGCCGCACACCGCGAACACCGCGTCCGCATCCTTCGGATCGGTGATGTAGTAGGTCGCGCGCACGATGTCCTCCATCGCAAAGCCCGCCTCCTTCAGCGCCGCGCCGATGGTCTTGAAGCAGTTGCGGGTCTGCGAGGTGACGTCCTCCGGCAGAGTCATCGTGGTGTAGTCGTAGCCAGTGGTGCCGGAGACAAAGACGAAATCGCCGTCGACCACGGCGCGGCTGTAGCCGGCGGTCTTTTCAAACGGCGATCCGGTGGAAATCAGGCGACGCGACATCGTAACAATCCTGGAACTGAGGGAAGATCGGCAGCCAATGCCGTGTCTGATTTTGCAAATCAAGGCCGAGACTGTCTCAGCCCTGACACACGATCGGGTTAGGCTGCGGTTGTCTCGGCGCTGCGGTCCCGCCGCCTGCGCCAGGCATCGACGGCGATCTTGAGGGCGAACACGGCGAGCACCAGCACCGTGACGCGCGGCCGCTTGGCCGGGTCGCGCGGTGCGAAGACGCGGTGAGTCGGGCGCGGGAAACTCAGAATACGCATCGGACCATCCTTACGCTTACGCGGCGCGACGAAGACGCACCCGCTCGGCGCGCGCCGGCTTGGCGGCAGCACCGGTGGCGACGATAAGGCCGGCGGCGCCATCGAGCGCGCCTTCGCGCAGTTCGAGCCCGAGCAGGCGGTCGCGTTCGAACGGACCGGGCAGCGCCAGCTCACCCATCTTCTCGGCCGAGAAGCCGAACCGGGCGTAGTACGGCGCATCGCCGAGCAGGATCACGGCGTCGTGGCCGCGTGCGGCGGCTTCCGCCAGCGCGACGCGCATCAGCGCGCCGCCGACGCCGAACTCACGGCACGACGAATCGACGGCGAGGGGGCCGAGCACGAGTGCGGCCCGGCCCCCTGCGTCGACATGCCAGAGGCGCACCGTGCCCACCAGCCGGCCTTGACGGACCGCGGAGAAGGCGAGGCCTTCCGCGGGCGCGCGTCCATCACGCAAACGCTGGCAGGTGCGCGCATGCCGGCCTTCGCCGAAGCACGCATCCAGCAGGCGCTCACGCGCGGCAATATCGGAGCTCTTTTCCGCACGGATCGCGAACGGAACGGCTGCGACGTCCAAGGCAGTCAGGGTGGCGAGGGTGTTCGTCATGGCACGTCGATCCCCACGCTGTCCGGCGAACCGCGCCGGCAGCATGTTGTCAGCAAAAAAACGCATGTGACGGGAGAGGCCGGCGAGCCGGCCTCGACTTTTTCTGCTTCCTCTCCCGCGCACGGGAGAGGGCCGGAGTGAGGGCGACACGAGTCGCTGCTTCACCCTGCTATCCGACCCCTCCGCAAGCGGGGAGGGGAAAGCTCAGATGTGGTAGGTCGCCAGCGGCGGGAAGCCGTTGAACGCCACCGCCGAGTAGGTCGACGTATAGGCGCCGGTGCCTTCGATCAGCAGCTTGTCGCCGATCTCGAGCGTCACCGGCAGCGGATACGGCAGCTTCTCGTACAGCACGTCGGCGGAGTCGCAGGTCGGGCCAGCGAGCACGCACGGCGTCATCTCGGCGCCGTCGTGGCGCGACTTGATCGCGTAGCGGATCGACTCGTCCATCGTCTCGGCGAGACCGCCGAACTTGCCGATGTCGAGATACACCCAGCGGGTCTCGTCCTCGTCGCTCTTCTTCGAGATCAGCACGACTTCGGTCTCGATCACGCCGGCATTGCCGACCATGCCGCGGCCCGGCTCGATGATGGTCTCCGGGATCTGGTTGCCGAAGTGCTTGCGCAGCGCCCGGAAGATCGAGCGTCCGTACTGCACCACGGCCGGCACTTCCTTCAGGTACTTGGTCGGGAAGCCGCCGCCCATGTTGACCATCGACAGGTTGATGCCGCGCTCGGCGCAGTCGCGGAACACCTGCGCGGCCATCGCCAACGCGCGGTCCCACGCCTTCACCTTGCGCTGCTGGGAGCCGACATGGAACGAGATGCCGTAGGCTTCCAGGCCGAGACGCTTGGCAACGTCGAGCACGTCCACCGCCATCTCCGGATCGCAGCCGAACTTGCGCGACAGCGGCCACTCGGCGCCGGCGCAATCGTACAGGATGCGGCAGAACACCTTCGAGCCGGGCGCGGCGCGCGCGATCTTCTCCACCTCGGCGGTGCAGTCGACCGAGAACAGGCGGATACCGAGCTCGTAGGCGCGCGCGATGTCGCGCTCCTTCTTGATGGTGTTACCGAACGAGATGCGGTCCGGGGTCGCTCCCGCGGCCAGCGCCATCTGGATTTCCTGCACCGAGGCGCAGTCGAAGCACGAGCCGAGCGAGGCCAGCAGCGACAGCACTTCCGGCGCCGGGTTGGCCTTGATCGCATAGAACACGCGGCTGTCCGGCAGCGCCTTGGCGAAGTGCATGAAGTTGTCGCGGACCACTTCGAGGTCGACGACCAGGCACGGCTCGACGTCCAGACCCTTGGCGCGGCGGTCGCGCAGGAATTCGCGGATACGTTCGGTCATGGCACTCTCCCACGCGCCCAGCGACGGACGCGAACCAAAACGATGGCGCTGGTCCGACGGCTTCAGCGCCGTCGCGCGATGGAGGCGCGGCGAGCGATCAGCTCGGACAAGCAGTGCTGCCTTGGATTGGTTGGGAAGGATCCCGCCCGCTCACTGGCAATGAAGGACAAGCCTCTTCGGTATTCGCGCCGGCTGTTGGAAAGCCGGCAGAGACCAAAAAAGCCCGCTCCGTCGTTGCTTTAAGTCGCGTCCCCCGTTGAGAACGAGGTGCGCCGGTTCGCCTCCGGCTGTCAGTCACGGTTGCAAGAGAGGAAGCTACCTTCAACGGCATCTCTTGAGAGAGATGCTGGCCTCGGCGCGTCGCCGCTTCGAGACCCTCGGCTCTTCATCCCTTGGCGGCTGTCCGGCCTCTTGTCCGGATACCTACCGACTGACACACGACCACGGGCACGTGCGAAATTGGGCAAGGGTCAAATAGGTGTTTCGATGCCGGGCTGCAAGATTTTTTTTGTCTTAACCGGCGAATTACTCCGCACCCGTCGCGAAGCGTTGCCGATCCATCACACCGCCGCGGGCGAAGCTGAACATCTGTTCAAGTTCGTCAATAACCACGGGCGTAAATGTGACGGCGGCGTGGCGGCGAGCTCGCGCGCAGTACCGGGAAATCAGGCGCGCTTGAAGAACGGCTCGATGCGCTGCGCGTTGCGGACGAAGCCGATCATGATTACCACGCCGATCACGAACAGCACCGCCTGCAGGATATGAGCGGCGTCGTCGCCGAGCCCGAACAGGATTGCCAATGCCCACCCGCCTGCGAATGCGGCTCCGAACACCTCGGCGCCGATCAGGACGGCTGCGCTGATGACGGTGATGACGCTCGGCCAGGCGATCTGGCGCGATCCGGCGGCGGTGACAGGCTTGCTCATGGTTCGAAAGGTCCTTCTGGCGGGCGCAATCTAGCGAAATCGCCCGCGGCGGCAAGCGGTACGCGATGGTCTGGTAAAGTGTCAGCAGTGGGGCACCCGGTTCAACCTGCGCAATTTACCGGCATCGGCGCGGTGTTCCGGGCGCAAAAAAGCCTTACCCAATGGTATATGTCGAAACCCGAAACGCTCCGCACGCAGGATGGATTGATGTCAGAGAGCTCCGCGCCGATTGCCGCACCCCTCACGTCCGGCAATCCGCTGCTTGCCGCCTGGACCACCCCGTTCCAAACCCCGCCGTTCACCGAGATTGCGCCTGAGCACTTCATGCCCGCGTTCGAGCGGGCGTTCGGCGATCACGCTGGCGAGATCGCCGCGATCGTCAACGACCCGGCTGAGCCGGATTTCGACAACACCATCACGGCACTGGAGCGCTCCGGCAAGCTGCTGAACCGGGTCGCTGCGGTGTTCTATGACCTGGTGTCGGCGCATTCGAGCCCGGAGCTGCTGAAGATCGACGAAGAGGTGTCGCTGCGGATGGCGCGGCACTGGAATCCGATCATGATGAACGCGGTGCTGTTCGGCCGGATCGCGGCGCTGCGCGACAAGCGCGACAGTCTCGACCTCACGCCCGAGCAGAGCCGGCTGCTCGACCGCACGTACACCCGCTTCCATCGCTCCGGTGCCGGCCTCGATGAGGCGGCGAAGGCGCGGATGGCCGAGATCAACGAGCGGTTGGCGCAGCTCGGCACCAGCTTCAGCCATCATCTGCTCGGCGACGAACAGGACTGGTTCATGGAGCTCGCCGAAGGCGACACCGACGGACTGCCGGCCAGCTTCGTCGCGGCCGCCCGTGCGGCGGCCGAAGAGCGAGGGATGTCCGGCAAGGCGGTGGTGACGCTGTCGCGCTCGTCGGTCGAGCCATTCCTGAAGATGTCGAACCGGCGCGATCTGCGCGAGAAGGCGTATCGGGCCTTCATCGCCCGCGGCGACAACGGCAACGATAACGATAACAACACGATCATCGGCGAGATCCTGAGCCTGCGCGAGGAGAGCGCCAAGCTGCTCGGCTACCCGACCTTCGCGGCCTACCGGCTGGAAGATTCGATGGCCAAGACGCCGGAGGCGGTGCGCGGCCTTCTGGAGCGGGTGTGGAAACCGGCGCGCGCCCGCGCGCTTGCCGACCGCGACGCGCTGCAGGAGCTGGTGACGGAGGAGGGCGGCAACTTCAAGCTGGCGCCGTGGGATTGGCGCTATTACGCCGAGAAGCTGCGGCAGCGCCGCGCCAATTTCGACGACGCCGCGATCAAACCGTATCTAACGCTCGACAACATGATTGCCGCGGCGTTCGACACCGCCACGCGGCTGTTCGGCATCACCTTCGAGGAACGCAAGGACGTGCCGGTGTGGCATCCGGACGTCCGGGTCTGGGAGGTGAAGGACGCCGATGGCGGCCATCGCGGACTGTTTTATGGCGATTACTATGCCCGGCCGTCGAAGCGCTCAGGCGCCTGGATGACCTCGCTGCGCGATCAGCAGAAGCTCGACGGCGACGTCTCCCCTCTGATCATCAACGTCTGCAACTTCGCCAAGGGCGCGGGCGGCGAGCCGTCGCTGCTGTCGCCGGACGATGCCCGCACGCTGTTCCACGAATTCGGCCACGGCCTGCACGGCATGCTGTCGGATGTGACCTATCCGTCGCTGTCCGGCACCAGCGTGTTTACCGACTTCGTCGAGCTGCCGTCGCAGCTCTACGAGCACTGGCAGGAGCAGCCTCAGGTGCTGCGGCAATTCGCCCGCCACTATCAGACCGGCGAGCCGCTGCCGGACGAGTTGCTGCAACGCTTCCTGAAGGCGCGCAAATTCGGCCAGGGCTTCGCTACGGTCGAGTTCGTCTCCTCGGCGCTGCTCGATCTCGAATTCCACACCCAGCCGGCCGCCAGCATCGGCGAGATCCGCGCTTTCGAGCGCAAGGAACTCGAAAAGATCGGTATGCCGGATGAAATCGCAATGCGGCACCGGCCGACCCAGTTCGGCCACATCTTCTCCGGCGATCATTATGCCTCGGGCTACTACAGCTACATGTGGAGCGAGGTGATGGATGCCGACGCGTTCGGCGCGTTCGAAGAGGCCGGTGACATCTTCGCGGCCGACGTGGCCAAGCGGCTGCGCGACGACATCTATTCGTCCGGCGGTTCGCGCGACCCGGAGGAAGCCTATGTAGCGTTCCGCGGCCGCAAGCCGGAGCCCGACGCGCTGCTGCGCCGCCGCGGCCTGCTCGATACGCCGGAGGCCGCGTAGCCGCATGATCGGCCTGTTGCGCCGCGCCGCTATCCGCTCCGCGCTGATCGCGGCCGTGCTGGCCCTGGTGGGCATCGGCGCCGCCGAGGCGCACCCGCACGTCTGGGTGACCTCGACCAGCGAACTGGTCTATGCGCCGGACGGCTCGTTCACCGGCGTGCGGCATTCCTGGGCGTTCGACGACATGTTCTCGACCTACGCCCTGCAGGGCATCGAGACCAAAGAGAAGGGCGTGTATACCCGCGAGGATCTGGCGCCGCTGGCGCAGACCAACGTCGAGTCGCTGAAGGACTTCGCCTACTTCACCTTCGCCAAGGTCGGCGGCAAGAAGCAGAAATTCGGCGAGCCGGTCGATTACTATCTGTCCTACAAGGACAGCGTGCTGACGCTGCACTTCTTCCTGCCGCTGAAGACCCCGGTGAAGAGCAGCGAGCTGGCGGTCGAAGTGTTCGACCCGAGCTACTTCATCGACTTCTCCTTCGCCGAGAAGAATCCGGTCAGTCTGGTCGGCGCGCCGGCCGGCTGCAAATTCGACTTCCAGCGCCCCAACGACGGCACCGCGACGGCTCAACGGATGAGCGAGGACAACTTCCTCAACGGCGACAATTCCAACTACGGCGCCATGTTCGCCAACAAGATCACGGTGACCTGCCCATGACGTCTCATCGCCGGTTTGCGTTTGCCACCTTGTTCGTCTGCGTCGCCGCGCTCGTGCTCGGCGACGCCACGCTGCATGCGGCGTTCGCCCACAATCCGTTCGGCGCGCCGAAGGGGACGCCGGAGCCGCAGGCCGGTGGCATCGTCGGCTGGCTGCTGGCGCAGCAATCGGCATTCTACAAACAGATGTCGGCGACGATCCGCGCCGCCAAGGCTGACGGCAGCGCGGTGTGGACATTGCTCGGCATCTCGTTCGCCTACGGCGTGTTCCACGCCGCCGGGCCCGGGCACGGCAAGGCGGTGATCTCGTCCTATCTGGTCGCCAACGAAGAGACCGCCCGGCGCGGTATCGCGCTGTCGTTCATTTCGGCGCTGCTGCAGGCGCTCGTCGCGGTGTCGATCGTCGGCGTTTGCGCCTGGCTGCTCAACGCCACCGCCAGCACGATGTGCAGCGCCGAGCGGGCGATCGAGATCGGCAGCTACGCTCTGATCGCGCTGTTCGGTGCGCGCCTGGTCTGGGTCAAGGGCGGCGGCTTCTTCCGTGCGCTGCAGGCGAATATCCGCAGGCCGCAACTGGCGATGGCCGGCGTGCCCGCGGGGGTGGCCGAGCATGACCATGATCATGCGCACGGTCATGCCCACGCCCGGCATGCGCATGCGGCCGATGACCATCATCACGACCACGATCATCACCACCCCGGGCACGACCACGGCCCTGCGCACAGCCACGCGCACGCCCATGGCGATCACCATCATCACGGCCCCGGCGAATCCTGCGATCATTGCGGCCATTCGCATGGGCCGGAGCCGAGCGAGCTTGCCGGCCCAGGCGGCTGGCGCCGTGGGCTGGGTGCGGTGCTGACGGTCGGCATCCGTCCATGTTCCGGCGCGATTTTGCTGCTGGTGTTCGCGCTGGCCCAGGGATTGTTCTGGGCCGGCATCGCCGCCACCTTCGTCATGGGGCTCGGAACCGCGATCACGGTCGCGACCATCGCGGTGGCGGCGGTGTCGGCCAAGGGGCTGGCCCGCAAGCTTGCCGTGCAGCGTGACGGCGGCGGCATGCTGGTGATGCGGGGGCTCGAATTCGGCGCCGCCGGCCTCGTGCTGCTGCTCGGCTGCGGACTTCTCCTAGGCTATGTTGCGGCCGAGCGTGTGACGTGTCTTTAACCAGCAGGCCGCAGATTTCTGTTTTTGAACCGTCACGGCAAAACTCGACGGAGTTTCGTGCGTAGATGGTGTAGTCGTCACGGAGCCGCTGCGGTGATTCCGCAGTGGCTGAACAGCAGCCCCGTCATCGCGTCGTCTTGACAACGATAGGCCAAAGCGCGAAGCCAAGCAGCAACATGAGCGTCATCATACCGATCCATGGACCTGCGATCGCCCCGGCGCCCGCGCCGGAGCGGGTCGGCGTGCTCCTGGTCAACCTCGGGACCCCCGACAGTTGCGACACCAAGGGCGTGCGGATCTATCTGCGCGAGTTCCTGTCGGATCCGCGCGTGATCGAGAACCAGGGGCTGTTCTGGAAACTCGCGCTCAACGGCATCATTCTGAACACCCGTCCGGCCCGCAAGGCCAAGGACTATCAGAAGATCTGGAACCACGAGGCGAACGAATCGCCGCTCAAGACCATCACCCGCGGGCAGGCCGAGAAGCTGGCGGCGTCGCTGGGGGATCGCGGTCATCTGATCGTCGATTGGGCGATGCGCTACGGCAATCCGTCGCTGCGCGACCGGATCGAGGCGCTGGTGGCCAAGGGGTGTTCCCGGCTGCTGGTGGTGCCGCTGTATCCGCAATATTCCGCCGCGACCTCCGCGACGGTGTGCGATCAGGCGTTTCGCGTGCTGCGTGAATTGCGCGCTCAGCCGACGCTGCGGGTGACGCCGCCGTATTATCGCGATCCGGCCTATATCGATGCGCTTGCGACCTCGATCAATTCGCATCTCGGGACGCTGTCGTTCGAGCCGGAATTGATCGTCGCTTCGTTCCACGGCATGCCGCAGGCCTATATCGACAAGGGCGATCCGTATCAGGCGCAATGCGTCGCCACTGTCGAAGCGCTGCGCGAGCGGATGGGGCTGGCCGACGACAAACTGCTGCTGACCTTCCAGTCGCGGTTCGGCTTCGACCAGTGGCTGCAGCCCTACACCGACAAGACCATCGAGGCGCTGGCCCGCAAGGGCGTGCGCAAGATCGCGGTGGTGATGCCGGGATTCTCCGCCGACTGCCTGGAGACGCTGGAAGAGATCGCGCAGGAAAACGCCGAGATCTTTATGGAGAACGGCGGCCAGGAGTTCACCGCGATTCCCTGCCTCAACGATTCCGATGCTGGCATCCAGGTGATCCGCCAGCTCGTGCTGCGCGAGCTTCAAGGCTGGCTGTAATCAGCTACAGCCTTCCGCGACCACATCCTTCATCGTCGAACCTGAATTGCCGCGGCTGCGACCCACCAGGGTTGCGCCGAACCGGCGCACCCATCACCATGCCCGCACGACAAGTGAAATCCGGCGAGGAGAGTTTGCATGTTCTATGATCTCAGCGGGTTCGATGTGGTCTCCATCGTTCTCGTCCTGCTGGTGATCCTGACGCTGTTCGCCGGCGTCAAGACGGTGCCGCAGGGCTACGATTGGACGATCGAGCGGTTCGGCAAGTTCACCCGGACGCTGTCGCCGGGCCTCAATCTGATCATCCCGTATTTCGATCGTGTCGGCCGCAAGGTGAACATGATGGAGCAGGTGATCGAAATTCCCGAACAGGAAGTGATCACCAAGGACAACGCCACCGTGACGGTGGACGGCGTTGCGTTCTATCAGGTGTTCGACGCTGCCAAGGCGAGCTACGAGGTCTCCGACCTCAACCAGGCGATCGTGGTGTTGACCATGACCAACATCCGCTCGGTAATGGGTTCGATGGACCTCGATGCGGTGCTGTCGCATCGCGACGAAATCAACGAACGGCTGCTGCGCGTGGTGGACGCTGCAGTGTCGCCGTGGGGTTTGAAGGTCAATCGTATCGAAATCAAGGACATCGCGCCGCCGGCCGATCTGGTCGAGGCGATGGGGCGGCAGATGAAGGCGGAGCGCGTCAAGCGCGCCGACATTCTCGCCGCCGAAGGTCAGCGCCAGTCCGAGATCCTGCGCGCCGAGGGTGCCAAGCAGGCGCAGATTCTGCAGGCCGAGGACCGCCGCGAGGCTGCGTTCCGAGACGCCGAGGCGCGCGAGCGCTCAGCCGAAGCCGAAGCGCGGGCGACCCAGATGGTCTCGGAGGCGATCAGCCAAGGCGACGTCTCGGCGCTCAACTACTTCATCGCCGACAAATACATCAAGGCGTTCGGGCAACTCGCCGATTCGCCCAACCAGAAGGTGATCATGCTGCCGGTCGAGGCGATGAGCATGCTCGGCTCGCTCGCCGGAATCGGCGAGATCGCCAAGGCGACCTTCGGCGAGAGCGCCGCCTCGGCGCAGGCCGCCGCCCGCCGCGGCTCGGTGCCGCCGGCCGGGCCGGCGACGCCACCGGTGCGCTGAGCCAGGGCCGCGACCATGGCTGGATTGTTCGCCGCGCTCGGCGCCTGGAACTGGCTGATTTTCGGCTTCGTGCTGATGGCGCTGGAGCTGCTCGCGCCCGGCGTGTTTCTGTTCTGGCTTGGTTTGGCGGCGCTGTTGGTCGGGCTGTTGGCGCTGCTGCTGGAGCCGGGATGGCAGGTCCAGATCCTGCTGTTCGCGCTGTTCGCAGCCGCCGCGGTGCCGCTGTGGCGACGGATGGCGCGCAGCGGCGCGGTCGAGTCGCACGCCACCAACCCGTTTCTCAATCGCCGCACCGACGCGTTGGTCGGCCGCGAATTCACCCTGGAGAAGCCGATCGAGGGCGGCGTCGGCACGGTACGGATCGACGATACCGTGTGGCGCGTGTTCGGCCCGGATACGCCAGCCGGCAGCCGGGTGCGGATCGTCGCGGCGGACGGGGTGAAGCTGACAGTGGCGGCAGTTTAGGCCTTCTTCCGATCTTTCAAGCGAGGCGGAGTCATCCTGAGAGCCTGACCGGAAATGCGGGCAGTGAAATCAAGCACTTTCGTTTCAGCCCGTCATGCCCGGCCTTGTGCCGGGCATCCACGTCTTGCAGCGAAAACAGCAAGAAAGGCGTGGATGGCCGGGACAAGCCCGGCCATGACGAAACTAATCGTCAATTGAACGGCTTATTAAAGCCTCTCAATTAGCTGCCCGCATTTCCAGTCAGGCTCTGAGGCGCGCGAATGCTTAAGCCACCCCGGCCCGCAGCAGGTCGTGCAGGTGCACGATGCCGAGCGGCTTCTTGCCTTCGGCGACGAGCAGCGCGGTGATCTTCGAGGAGTTCAGCAGCTCCAGCGTCTGGCCGGCGAGCAGGTTCGGGCTGATCGTTTTCGGATTGCGGGTCATCACCTCGTCCACCGTCGCGGTCATCAGGTCGGACCGCATGTTCCGGCGGAGGTCGCCGTCGGTGACGATGCCGGCGATCTGGCCATTGCTGTCGATGATGCCGACGCAGCCGAAGCCCTTGGCGGACATCTCGACCAGCGCGTCCGACATTCGGGTGCCGAGCGGCTTCAGCGGGATGGCGTCGCCGGTGTGCATCAGATCGCGGGCGTATTTCAGCATCGCGCCGAGCTTGCCGCCGGGGTGCAGCACGCTGAAGTCTGAGGGGGTGAAGCCGCGGCTTTCCAAGAGCGCGATCGCCAGTGCGTCGCCCAGCGCCAGCATCATCAGCGACGACGTGGTCGGCGCCAGATTGTGCGGGCAGGCTTCGCGCGCCTTCGGCAGCGTCAGCGACACGTCGGCGGCGGTCGCCAGCGTCGAGGCAGGATCGGAGGTCATCGCCACCAGCGCGATCTTGAAGCGCTTGGCGTAGTTGATCAGGTTCTTCATCTCCGGCTGCTCGCCGGACCACGACAGCGCCAGGATGATGTCGTCGGCGGTGATCATGCCGAGATCGCCGTGGCTGGCCTCGGAGGCGTGCACGAAGAACGCTGGCGTGCCGGTCGAGGCGAAGGTGGCGGCGATCTTGCGGCCGACATGGCCCGACTTGCCGAGCCCGGTGATGATCAGCCGGCCCTTGCCGTTCTGGATCAGGTCGATGGTCGCGCCGAACGCGCCGCCGAGGTCGGACTGCAGCGCCGCGGCGAGCGCCGTGACGCCGCTGGCTTCGGCTTCCAGGGTGCGCAGGGCCGAGGGAATTGCGGCGGCGGCTTGCTCGCTCATGGTGAATGTCGTGCTGCGGGTTTTGGACAGTGCCATGCAGGGTCTCCGGCATGGGCCGCGAAGCGGCCGGACCTCTTCCTAGCATGGTGCCGGCCGGGATGCGACGCGGCGAGTCCCGGCTCATCGCCGTTCTCAACCGCTCCTTAACCATAGTTGTTTTAACTCCATTAACGATGAGGAGCGGCGTGTTCGCCCTCATTCTGGTTCAGGATGTTGATTTCGTTGGAGTTTTTATAGTCGTGACGTGGGCTCCAGCACCGGGCCGCCGCTCTCGCGCCAGCTTGTGCGCCGGCTCCGCATGTCTGGCGCTCGCTGTGATCAGTGCATCTCCGGCGGGAGCGCAGAGCCTGACGAGCGATCTGTTCAACCCGCAACGCGGTGGTTTCGTCGCCGCCCAGAACCTGCCGCTGCGGCCGACTCCGGGCACATCGGCCACCTCGGCGTCGCGGGCGCGCAACGTTTTCGCGCAGCCCCAGGACGACGACGGCGGCCCGCAGCTTCGCCCGAGTTCGACCTCGGCGCTGCAGCCGCCATCCGGGAGTGCCAACCCGGATAATGCGGGCGTCGCCTATGACGCGCTCAACCGTAAACGCCAGAAGCCGAAATATTACCCCGGTGCGCCGCGGCCGAAGTCGGTCGGGCCCGGATCGCCGATGGTCACCCCGGCCCCGCCGCCGGCGCGCCCGTTGCCGCCGTCGCAGACCGCCGCCAAGCCGCCGGTGCCGGCTGCGCTCGCCGGCCGCGTCCCCGGCCAGCCGACCCGCCGGCAGCTCAAGCGCGACGACGATCCGTTCGGTGCGGTCGGCGACTATGCCGGCAGCTTCCTGATCAAAGGCGCGCTCGAAGTCGGCGGCGGTTACGATTCCAATCCCGCGCGCACCAACACTGCGCGCAGTTCCGGCTTCTACAAGGTGGCGCCGGAACTGATGATCACCTCGGACTGGGAGCGGCATGCGCTGGTCGCGGACCTGCGCGGCGCGTTTACCGGCTACGGCCACGATTTTTATCCACCGGCCGGCACGGTGTCGCCGGCGCCGATCAGCCTCGACCGGCCGGAATTCAACGGCCATGTCGACGGCCGTATCGACGCCAGCCGGGACACCCGCCTGATCGGGCAGGGCCGTTTGATCGTCGGCACCGACAACCCGGGCAGCCCGAACATCCAGGCCGGGCTCACCAAATACCCGCTGTTCACCACCACCGGCTTCTCCGGCGGCATCGATCAGACGTTCAATCGCCTGCAGGTGACCGCGGTCGGCAATTTCGATCGCACCGTCTATCAGGACTCGCAGCTCACCGACGGCACCAGCTACCCCAACAAGGATCGCAACTACAATCAATACGGCGGCGTCGGCCGGGTCAGCTACGAGCTGAAGCCGGGCCTGAAGCCGTTCGTCGAGATAGAGGGTGACACCCGGGTGCACGACGTGCCGGTCGATCGCTATCAGTATCTGCGCGGCTCCGACGGAGGCTACGCCAAGGCCGGCACCAGCTTCGAGCTGACGCGGCTGCTTACCGGCGAAATCTCGATCGGTTACGCGGCGCGTAGATACGTCGATCCGCGGCTCGAGAAGCTCGGCGGCCTGCTCACCTCCGCCTCACTGGTGTGGACGGTGACGCCGCTGACCACGGTGAAGTTCAACGCCGACACTCAGATCTCGGAATCGCCGCTGGCCGGCGTATCGGGCGTGTTCACCCGCACCTACACGGCGGAGGTCGACCACGATTTCCGCCGCTGGTTGACCGCGATCGGCCGGTTCACCTACGCGACCTACGATTATCAGGGTTCCGGCCGCTCCGACCGGCTCAATTCGGTCGAAGGCAATCTGATCTACAAGCTCAGCCGTTCGTTGTGGGTCAAGGGGCAGCTCCGCTACGACAAGCTCGATTCCAACGTCGTCGGCGGCAGCTACAACGCCACCGTGGCGATGCTGACCGTCCGGCTGCAGAACTGAGGCGGGCGTCGTTCGATGCCGCCGGGGAGGCGGCTTCGTCGTCCGCTAATCGTTGAGAGCCGAGGCCTCCGGCCGCCAGGTCAGCAGCCGCTTCTCCAGCGCGGTGAGCAGGCCTTCGGCGACCAGCCCCACCAGCTTGGCCGGCAGATAGATCTGCTTGTCGATGTCGCCCACCATGATCTTCAGTGGTGTCTGCGCGCTTGCCGGGACGGCGGTCAGCAGGGCAAAAATCACGGCGGCGACAAGTCTGCGGATCGGCGTTTCTTCGTGACGTCCGCTGGTCGCTGGCCCAGAACGGCCGCCTCGCCCGCCGCATCAGGACTCGGGGGGCGGCAATCTATTAATGCCGATCGCGCGGCGGATCGGTCCCGAGGTGCGGCGGTCGCCGCCGAGTGTCGTCAGCCGCGCCAGCGCGAACGGTCGGCCTTCATCCGCCTGAACCGCACCCCGGAGCCGTCCGGCAGCCGGGTGGCGATATAGCCGGCAGCCAGGCACGCTTCGCGCTGCGGCATGTGCTCGTCCGGCGCATAGGTCGAATCCCACCAGGCGGCACGTTGCGACGCGCGCGGCAGGTCGAAGCCGAGCATCTCTTCGATCTCGTCCATCCGCAGCACCAGCTCCGGCGCGGTTTGCTGAGCAAGGTAGTCGCGTAACGGGTCGAAGTTCTTCATCGGGAGCGTCAACGTTGGTCGGAGGAGCGGACACGGACGGATAGTGTGGTGCGAGCGAGGTGCGTTCGCCGGGCAATACATACGGCCCAAGGTGAAAGCGCCCGTTAACCCCACGTTACGTCAATAGCGCAACTTAAGCGCTCCGCAAGACATTGCGTGGAACTTGCGGTGATGGACACGCACGGTCTTCTCGACACCCTCAGAAGAGAAATCCGCCGCCGCCGACGCATGTCGGCGCGGCTGATGGTGGTGTTCTCGATGATCACCGTGCTGGGGTTTTCGGCGGTGTGCGGCAGCGTGCTGATCGACATGCGGCGCAGTGCCGAGGATCTGGCCCGGCAGACACTGGAAAATCTGGCGGTCTCGATCGATGCCGACATCGACCGCAATCTCGAACTGTACGATTCGGCGCTGCGGACGGTCGCCGGCAAACTGTTGCTGCCCGAGCTGACCTCGGTCGATCCGGCAATCGCCCGGCTGATCCTGTTCGATCATTCGATCGTGGCGCCGCATTTCGGCGCGATCCGGATCTACGATCAGCACGGCAATCTGACCCGCGACTCGGCAGCTCCGAATCCTGCCGCGGAGAACAGGGCCGATCAGCGCTTCTTCGTGGCGCACCGTGACGACCCGAAGCTCGGGCTGTTCATCGGCAAGCCGCAGCAGCTCGACGGCGTTTATTCCGTGATCGTCAGCCGCCGGGTCAGCGGCTCCGACGGCACGTTCCTCGGTGTCGTCGCGGGCTCGATCAGCTTCGGCTACTTCCAGGACCTGTTCAAACGCCTGCGGCTGCAGCCGCACGACATGATCGCGGTGCTGGCCCATGACGGCACGCTGATGACGCGCGCGCCGCTGACGCCGGAACTGATCGGTAAGAACATGATGTTCACGCCCGGCGTTCAGAAGATGTTCGAACGCCGCAGCGGCTCGTTCGCGGGCGCCGGAACGCTGGACGGCGTCAAGCGGATGTTCGTCTGGAGCGACAGCACCAAGCCGCTGGTGGTGCTGGTGGCGAAGTCGTGGGACGACATCTATGCGATGTGGCGTCGGGAAGCGGTCTGGATCGGCATCGCGCTGTTGGTGCTCGCCACCTTCGTCGCCGCCGTCACGGTGTTCTTCATCGGCGAGATCGATCGGCGTGCTCAGGCCGAACGCCGGCTCGAGGAGCTCGCCACCACCGATCCGCTGACCGGGCTCACCAATCGCCGCAAGTTCGACGCCGCAGTCGATAACGAATGGCGCAGAGCTCTTCGTCAGGCCAGCCCGATCGCACTGCTGATGATCGACGCCGATCACTTCAAGGCCTTCAACGACAGGTTCGGCCATCAGGCCGGCGATCAGATGCTGGTCGGCATCGCCGTCTGCATCGCCGACACCGTGCAGCGCGCCAGCGACTGCGCGTCGCGGTTCGGAGGCGAGGAGTTCGCCGTGCTGCTGCCCGGGCTGAGCGCTCCGGCCGCCGCGTCCGTCGCCGAAACCATCCGGCGCAAGGTCGAGCAATGGTCGAACGTCGAAGGCGGCGTCACCGTCTCGATCGGCGTCGCCAGCACCACGCCCACCGCTTCCCAGCATTGGCACGATCTGGTCGAATCCGCCGACCGCGCGCTGTACGCCGCCAAGGAGCTCGGCCGCAATCGCTGCGTCGTCGGCGGGCGCTGCGAGGTTACGCTGGTTGCGTAACCTCTGCCGCCGCGCCTCGGCGGAACGGGATCACTTCTCCAGATAGCGCTTCATGTCGTCGATCAGGCCGGCGCGCAGATCGGCGCGCTGCATCGCGAATGCGATGTTGGCGCGCAGGAAGCCGGCCTTTGAGCCGCAATCGTGGCGCTCGCCCTCGAATTCGACGCCGTAGAATTTCTGCGTCTTCGACAGCCCGATCATCGCGTCGGTGAGCTGGATTTCGCCGCCGGCGCCGCGCTCCTGCGTCGCCAGGATCTGGAAGATTTCCGGCTGCAGGATGTAGCGCCCGGAAATCGACAGGTTCGAGGGCGCGGTGCCGGGCGCCGGCTTCTCCACCATGCCGTCGATCTCGAACATCTTGCCGTCGCGCTTGCCGACGCCGCAGATGCCGTATTGATGGGTCTTGTCGGCCGGCACTTCCTCCACCGCGATGACGTTGGCCTTGTCGCCGAGCTTCTCGGCGGCCTGAATCATCTGCTTCAGGCAGCCCGGGGTGTTGAGCACCAGTTCGTCCGGCAGCACCACCGCGAACGGCTCGTTGCCGACGATGTCGCGGGCGCACCACACCGCGTGGCCGAGGCCGTGCGGCGCCTGCTGCCGCGTAAAGCTCATCGCGCCGGCCTCCGGCTGGTCGCGCGCCAGGATTTCCATCTCGCTCTTCTTGTTGCGCTTCTCCAGCGTCACATCGAGCTCGAACTGGCGGTCGAAGTGATCCTCGATCATGCCTTTGTTGCGGCCGGTGACGAATACGAAGTGCTCGATGCCGGCTTCCCGCGCTTCGTCGACGACGTACTGGATCAGCGGTTTGTCGACGATGGTCAGCATCTCCTTCGGCATCGCCTTGGTGGCGGGGAGAACGCGGGTGCCGAGGCCGGCGACCGGGAAGACGGCTTTGCGGATTTTCATGGTCGGGAGATCTTTCGAGAGGGTACGGGAGGCGACATCGGACGGTCTTGCAACCTGCAACCAAGGCGGATGTGTGAAGTTCCGAAACGCGGCGCGAGGCCTCGATCGGGACAGATTGTCACATCAGAACGACGGCGTCCCCGGTACGAAAGCATCGAATGCCGCCCAGAATTGTTGGCGGTAGCGATCCTGCTCCTGCAGGATTTCGTGTTTGGCGCCGGGGATCACCAGATGCGAACCGGCGCGCAGATGGTAGGCGAACTCTTCGATCGCCGGCGTCGACACCACGCTGTCCATGCCGGCCGCGACCATCAGGATCGGCTGCCGGATCTGCGACGGGTAGTGGGTCGCCTTGAAGGCGTGCATGGCGCGGAGCGCGGTATCGGCCCAGGCAACGGTCGGCGAGGCGAGGCCGAGGGTCGGGTCCTCGGTGACGATCGCGGCATTGCGGGCGTAGCGCAGCGGGTCCGAGGTCAGCTTGTTGCCGGCGAACGGCTCGGTGTTGGCGAGCACGTCGTTGCCGCCGGGCACGTAGCGACCACCCTGGCCCGCCAGCCGCATCGCGCGCAGCAGCAGCCTGATCGGTAGTGCGGTGGTGTTGCCGGCGAGATCGATCATCGGCGCCGACAGGACCATGCGGTCGAACCAGCGCTTGCCGGAGCGGGCGATACGCAGCATCACCGCGCCGCCCATCGAATGCGCCAGCGCGAAATGCGGCGGCGGGCAGTCGGGCAGCACGACCTCGCGGACGAAGGTTTCGACGTCGATTTCGAAGTCGGCGAAGTTGCGCACATAGCCCTTGCGATAATCGCGCAGCCGGCGTTCCGAATGGCCCTGGCCACGCCAATCGAGCGCCGCGACCGCAAAGCCGCGACCGCGCAGGTCGCGCACCGTTTCGAAGTACTTCTCGATCTGTTCGGTGCGCCCGGTGAAGATGCACACGGTGCCCTTGCGGTGCCCTGTCGGCTCCCATCGCGCGAAGCGGAGCTGCACGCCGTCGGGCGTCTTGATGAAACCGGAGACGGCGTCTTCGGGCACCGGATTGGCAGGAGTCGAGACGAGCGTCATGAATCGGGTCCGGGTGAGCGCAAATGCCTGGAAATCTGAATGAAGTCGGCGGGCGCGAACGGCCTCGGGACCCCTCTTGAACCCCGAAACACCCCTCCCATATCATCTCCGTGCAGGCCACACCAAGGGGTCAGGAACTGACTTCTCAGGCTGTACGGACGAGGCCCGGCCCGATGGCGGGCGGGTCGTCACATAGTCGCTTCTAGGAGGACTTTGACCATGCGTAGCTTCGATCTCACCCCGTTCTATCGTTCGACCATCGGTTTCGACCGCCTGTTCAATCTGCTCGACCAGACCGCTGCGGATGCGGCGGCGCCCGGCTATCCGCCCTACAACATCGAGCGGACCGGCGAGAATGCGTATCGCATCACTGTTGCGGTCGCGGGATTCTCTCCGTCCGAACTGTCGATCGTCAGCAAGGAGAATACGCTGACCATCAAGGGCGAGAAGGGCGGTGAAGAGGCCGCCAAGGCCGAAGTGCTGTATCGCGGTATCGCCGCGCGCGCCTTCGAGCGGGCATTCCAGCTCGCCGACTACGTCACGGTGAAGAACGCCAGCCTCGAAAACGGTCTGCTGCACGTCGATCTCGTGCGCGAGATTCCCGAGGCGAAAAAGCCGCGCAGCATTCCGATCAGCATCAGCGCTCAGGCGTCTCCGCAGGTGGTCACGGATAATTCCGAGAAGGCTGCCGCGTAACGCGCGGCCCACTCACAAGCGTTCTTTCGCTGCATAGCCACCACGCAAGCGCCCCAGGCAACCGGGGCGCTTTGCTGTCGGGAGGACCATGCTCTCCTTGACGGGAGCGACTCGCCGGAGAGCGGTACCGGCGGTTACTCCAGTCCCTGCACCGGCGGCATCGCTTCGGTCGGGCGGATGGTCGCGGAGGAGGGCTTGGCCTGCACCCGCGAAGGGCCTGCGGCCGACGGTACCGCGCTGGGCTGGGTCTGCACTGCCGCGGTATCCTGTTTGGTATTCTTGGCCGCGTCCTGCTTGGCCTGATCGAGGACCGGCTTGGAAGCGTCCTTGGCGACATCGGCGCCGACGGCTTTCGCGGCCCTGTCGCCGGCCGGGTGCTGCGGTGCCGGCCGCGGTAGTGGCGTCGCGGTCGGTCTGCTGGCGAGGCGCGCGACTGGTTTCGGCGGTCGCGGCGGATTGCGTTCGATGAAGCGCGGCAGCCCTTGGATCCGGCCGTAGCTGGCGACCGTGACCTCTTCCATTCGGTCGCCCATCTGCCAGGCCGGCATGAACCGGACCAGCCGGCCGGTGCGGGCGTCGATCACCAGACGGCCGTCGTCGCCGTCCGGATTGATCACCGCCATGGTGTAGACGAGGCCGCGCTGGCGCGGGTAGCCGAGCGGGGCGAACCCCTCGGCGCGCGCCGCCCGGGTGACCGCGTCCGGCGATAGCACGTCGAGCCCCTCGGCCGGCAGCGCCATGCGGCGCACCTCCCGCCGCGGCGGCGGAGGCGGCATCGCCGCGTAAGAGCCCTGAATGTCGGACACTTTGGTGATTGGCGGCCGTGCGTCGCCGCCGGCCGGCAGCGGATCGGCCATCGCCGTGGTTGCGGCGGTCGCGGCGAGACCGGCCGACATCATCCACCTTTTGAATTTCATGGTTCGAAGCTCCCTGCAGCGCCCGCCCCGTTCTTGCGCGGGCGGGAGCCTCGCGGGGGAATTTGACCCGGAGTTGGCTCAAACGCGGCGCATTTGTCGTGAATCCGCGGCGGCGGGGGCCGCATTGCGCCATCAAAATCGAGCCCGGACCGGCGCAACCGACCATCGAATGGGCGACGTGGGCGCGCTTGTGTGCTAGACAAAAATTTGGCAAAGTCGTGCTAGGACAGCATCGCTGTCTCATTTACGGTGGTAGCCCGGCACGGGGTTTGCAGCGTCACGCGAGGCGATTGACGTCGCGCGCGGCACCTGATTGTCCGTTGGGCGATATGGACACCGGGGTCTGAATACGCAAATCGTGGCTCGCGGAGCGCGAGCGGTGGCCCGGAGGGTGCCGCGAGCGTCCGAAGTGCGCCGATGCTGGAAGTGTATCCCCTCCCGGGATGAAGAGGACGAAGATGAGCGGGTCTGAGTACGAGCGCGAAAATATGGTTGCCAATGCGCTGACGGCGGACTCGGCTGTCAAAACCCCTGCGCGCGAGCACACTTGGCGTCCGCCGGCCGAAGGTCTGTACGACCTGTCGCGCGAGAAGGACGCCTGCGGCGTCGGCTTCATCGCCAACATCAAGGGCGTCAAGTCGCATCAGATCGTCCGAGATGCGCTGCGCATTCTGTGCAACCTCGAGCACCGCGGCGCCGTCGGCGCCGATCCGCGCGCCGGCGACGGCGCCGGCATTTTGGTGCAGATCCCGCACGCCTTTTTCAGCCGCAAGGCGACCGAGCTCGGCTTCTCGCTGCCGGCGCCGGGTGAATACGCCGTCGGCGCGCTGTTCATGCCGCGCGAGACGTCGTGGCGGAAGGTGATCAAGAGCATCATCGAGGATCGGATCAAGGCCGAAGGGCTGACCTTCCTCGGCTGGCGCGACGTGCCGACCGACAATTCCTCGCTCGGCGAGACCGTGAAGCCGACCGAGCCGGCCAACATGCAGGTGTTCATCGGCCGCGGCAGTGCAGCCAAGTCCGAGGACGAGTTCGAGCGCCAGCTCTACATCCTGCGCAAGTCGATCTCGAACGCGATCTATCAGCGCCGCGAGCGTGGCCTTGCCGGCTATTATCCGGTGTCGCTGTCGTGCCGCACCGTGATCTACAAGGGCATGTTCCTGGCCGACCAGCTCGGCAAGTACTATCCCGACCTCAACGAAGACGATTTCGCCAGCGCGCTGGCGCTGGTGCATCAGCGGTTCTCGACCAACACCTTCCCGACCTGGTCGTTGGCGCATCCGTACCGCATGGTCGCGCACAACGGCGAGATCAACACGCTGCGCGGCAACGTCAACTGGATGGCGGCGCGCCAGGCGTCGGTGCATTCGGAGCTGTACGGCAAGGACATCAGCCGGCTGTGGCCGATCTCCTACGAAGGCCAGAGCGACACCGCCTGCTTCGATAACGCGCTCGAATTCCTGGTGCGCGGTGGCTACTCGCTGCCGCACGCGGTGATGATGATGATTCCGGAAGCGTGGGCCGGCAACCCGCTGATGGACGAGAAGCGCCGCGCCTTCTACGAGTATCACGCTGCGCTGATGGAGCCGTGGGACGGCCCCGCCGCGCTCGCTTTCACCGACGGCCGCCAGATCGGCGCCACGCTCGACCGTAACGGCCTGCGCCCGGCGCGCTATCTCGTCACCAAGGACGACCGCATCGTGATGGCGTCCGAAATGGGCGTCCTGAAGATTCCGGAAGACCAGATCGTCACCAAGTGGCGGCTGCAGCCCGGCAAGATGCTGCTGGTCGATCTCGAGCAGGGCCGGTTGATTCCGGACGAAGAGATCAAGGCGCAGCTCTCCGCCAGCCATCCTTATGCCGACTGGCTGCATCGCACCCAGATCGTGCTCGAAGAGCTGAAGGAAGCGCCGGTCAAGGGCCAGCGCTCCAACCTGCCGCTGCTCGATCGGCAGCAGGCGTTCGGCTACACCCAGGAAGACATCTCGATCCTGCTGACACCGATGGCGTCGACCGGCGAGGAAGCCTCGGGCTCGATGGGCAACGACACCCCGCTGTCGGCGCTGTCGGACAAGCCGAAGCTGCTCTACACCTACTTCAAGCAGAACTTCGCCCAGGTCACCAATCCGCCGATCGATCCGATCCGCGAAGAACTGGTGATGAGCCTGGTGTCGATCATCGGGCCGCGGCCGAACCTGTTCGACACCGAAGGGCTCGCCGGCACCAAGCGTCTCGAAGTGCGTCAGCCGATCCTCACCGACGGCGATCTCGAGAAGATCCGCTCGATCTCCGAGATCGGGGATTCGCACTTCAAGTCGCGCACGCTCGACACCACCTTCCATTCGGCGCTCGGCGCCTCCGCGATGGAGCAGGTGCTCGATGACCTCAACGCCCGTGCCGAATCCGCGGTGCGTGACGGCGTCAACATCATCATCCTGAGCGACCGCGCCGCCGGTGCCGATCGGATTCCGATCCCGGCGCTGCTGGCCTGCGCTTCCGTGCATCATCACCTGATCCGCACCGGCCTGCGTACCTCGGTCGGTCTGGTGGTCGAGTCGGGCGAGCCGCGCGAAGTGCATCACTTCGCCTGCCTGGCCGGCTTCGGCGCCGAGGCGATCAATCCGTATCTCGCCTTCGAGACCATCATCGCGCTCAAGGACCGGCTGCCGGCCAAGCTCGACGACTACGAGATCGTCAAGCGCTACATCAAGTCGATCGGCAAGGGCCTGCTCAAGGTGATGTCCAAGATGGGCATCTCGACCTACCAGTCGTACTGCGGCGCGCAGATCTTCGACGCGGTCGGCCTGCGTCACGACTTCATCGCCAAGTACTTCGCCGGCACCCATTCGCAGATCGAAGGCGTCGGCCTCGCCGAAATCGCCGAAGAGACCGTGCGCCGCCATCGCGACGCGTTCGGCGAGGCGCTGGTGTACAAGACCGCGCTCGACGTCGGCGGCGAATACGCCTACCGCACCCGCGGCGAGGATCATGCCTGGACGGCGGATTCGGTCGCCACGCTACAGCATGCGGTGCGCGGCAATTCGCAGGAGCGCTACCGCGCCTTCGCCAAGCTGCTCAACGAGCAGCAGGAGCGGCTGCTGACGCTGCGCGGCCTGTTCAAGATCAAGGGCGCCGAGGCCGAAGGGCGCAAGCCCGTGCCGCTCGCTGAAGTCGAGCCGGCCGCCGAGATCGTCAAGCGGTTTTCGACCGGCGCGATGAGCTTCGGCTCGATCTCGCGCGAGGCGCACACTACGCTGGCGATCGCCATGAACCGGATCGGCGGCAAGTCGAACACCGGCGAGGGCGGCGAGGAGGCGGATCGCTTCAAGCCGATGGCCAACGGCGATTCGATGCGCTCGGCGATCAAGCAGGTCGCCTCCGGCCGGTTCGGCGTCACGACCGAATATCTCGCCAATTCGGACATGATCCAAATCAAGATGGCGCAGGGTGCCAAGCCCGGCGAAGGCGGTCAGTTGCCCGGCCACAAGGTCGACGCGACGATCGCGGCGGTGCGCCACTCGACCCCCGGCGTCGGCCTGATCTCGCCGCCGCCGCATCACGACATCTACTCGATCGAGGATCTGGCGCAGCTGATCTACGATCTGAAGAACGTCAATCCGTCGAGCGCGATCTCGGTGAAGCTGGTGTCGGAAATCGGCGTCGGCACTGTCGCGGCGGGCGTTGCGAAGGCGCGCGCCGACCACGTCACCATTTCGGGCTTCGAAGGCGGCACCGGCGCGTCGCCGCTGACCTCGATCAAGCACGCCGGCAGCCCGTGGGAAATCGGCCTCGCCGAAACCCACCAGACCCTGGTGCGCGAGCGGCTGCGGTCGCGCATCGCCGTCCAGGTCGACGGCGGCTTCCGCACCGGCCGTGACGTCGTGATCGGCGCGCTGCTCGGTGCTGACGAGTTCGGCTTCGCCACCGCGCCGCTGATCGCGGCGGGCTGCATCATGATGCGCAAGTGCCACCTCAACACCTGCCCGGTCGGCGTCGCGACGCAGGATCCGGTGCTGCGCAAGCGCTTCACCGGCCAGCCCGAACACGTCATCAACTACTTCTTCTTCGTCGCCGAAGAAGTGCGCGAACTGATGGCGAGCCTCGGCTACCGCAGCTTCAACGAGATGGTCGGTCAGTCGCAGATGCTCGATCAGGCCGCTCTGGTGGCGCACTGGAAGGCCAAGGGCCTCGACTTCTCCAAGCTGTTCTTCAAGCAGAAGGCGGAGAACGGCCAGACCATCTTCCACTCGGAAGTTCAGGATCATCATCTCGACAGCGTGCTCGACCGCAAGCTGATCGCCAAGTCGCAAGCGGCGATCGACCGCGGCGCGCCGGTGAAGTTCGAGATCGAAATCAACAACACCGACCGCTCCGCCGGCGCGATGCTGTCCGGCGAGGTGGCGAAGCACTACGGCCATGCCGGCCTGCCGGCCGACACCATCCAGGTCCACCTCAAGGGCACCGCGGGGCAGGCGTTCGGCGCCTGGCTGGCGCGCGGCATCACCTTCGATCTCGAAGGCGAAGGCAACGACTACGTCGGTAAGGGCCTGTCGGGCGGCAAGATCATCGTCCGGCCGCCGGCGATCTCCGGCATCGTTCCGGAAGAGTCGATCATCGTCGGCAACACCGTGATGTACGGCGCGATCGAGGGCGAGTGCTACTTCCGCGGCATCGCCGGCGAGCGCTTCGCGGTGCGTAACTCCGGCGCGGTCGCGGTGGTCGAAGGCGCCGGCGATCATTGCTGCGAATACATGACCGGCGGCATCGTGGTGGTGCTCGGCAAGACCGGCCGCAACTTCGCCGCCGGCATGTCGGGCGGCGTCGCCTACGTGCTCGACGAGGACGGCTGCTTCGCCAAGACCTGCAACATGGCGATGGTCGAGCTCGAGCCGGTGCTGTCGGAGGAGATGATCAACGCCGGCGCGTTCCATCAGGCCGGCGATCTCGAAGCGCACGGCAAGGTCGATGTGTTCACCGATCTGCTCGGCGCCGACGTCGAGCGGCTGCATGTGCTGATTTCGCGTCACGCCAAGTACACCGGCTCCAAGCGCGCCCAGGACATCCTGGCGAACTGGAAGAGCTACTTGCCGAAATTCCGCAAGGTGATGCCGGTCGAGTACCGCCGCGCGCTGCGCGAGATGAAAGCCCGCGCCGCCGAGGAGCCGAAGATCGCGATCGGGGCGTAGTTACACCAGCGCTTCCTCGTCATTGCGAGCGAAGCGAAGCAATCCAGAAGCTCCTTGCGTTGAGCTGGATTGCTTCGTCGCTTCGCTCCTCGCAATGACGGAGAGTGCGTGCCAAGACACAAAGTCGAAGACAAGAATTCGAGGCGTCAGAGTTCGATGGGCAAGGTCACGGGGTTTCTGGAAATCGAGCGGCACGATCGCGCCTATGCGCCGGTTGCCGAGCGGATCAAGGGCTACAACGAATTCGTGGTGCCGCTCAGCGAGAAAGACCTGCGCGACCAGGCCGCCCGCTGCATGAATTGCGGCATCCCGTATTGCCACGGCACCGGTTCGGCGCAGCCCGGCACGACCGGCTGCCCGGTCAACAACCAGATCCCGGACTGGAACGACCTAGTTTACAACGGCTATTGGCAGGAAGCCTCCCGCACCCTGCACTCCACCAACAACTTCCCGGAATTCACCGGCCGGATCTGCCCGGCGCCGTGCGAGGCGTCGTGCACGCTGAACATCGACGACAACCCGGTCACCATCAAGACGATCGAATGCGCCATCGTCGACACCGCGTTCGACAACGGCTGGGTCAAGCCAGAAATCGCCGCGGTCAAGACCGGCCAGAGCGTCGCCATCATCGGCGCCGGCCCGGCGGGCCTCGCCTGCGCCCAGCAGCTGGCACGCGCCGGTCACGACGTCCACGTCTATGAGAAGTTCGCCAAGGCCGGCGGCCTGCTGCGCTACGGCATCCCGGACTTCAAGATGGAGAAAAATCTGATCGACCGCCGCGTCGCTCAGATGGAAGCCGAAGGCGTCACCTTCCACTACGGCACGCCAGTTGGCGGCAGCGCTGCGGGTGCGGTCGATCCGGCCGAGCTCTTGAAGCAGTACGACGCCGTGGCGCTGACCGGCGGTGCCGAAGCGCCGCGCGATCTGCCGATCCCGGGCCGCGAGCTTGCCGGCATCCATTTCGCGATGGACTTCCTCACCCAGCAGAACCGCCGCGTCTCCGGCGAAGCCGTGAACGGCACCGACATCCTCGCCACCGGCAAGAACGTGGTGGTGATCGGCGGCGGCGACACCGGCTCGGACTGCATCGGCACCTCGATCCGTCAGGGCGCCAAGTCGGTGACCCAGATCGAAATCATGCCGGCGCCGCCGGAGCGCGAGAACAAGGCGCTGACCTGGCCGAACTGGCCGATGAAGATGCGCACCTCGTCGAGCCAGGCCGAAGGCGCGCTGCGCGAATTTGCCGTGATGACGCAGTCGTTCGAAGGCGAGGGCGGCGTCGTCAAGAAGCTGAACTGCGTCCGCGTCGACGCCAAGTTCCAGCCGATCCCCGGCACCGAATTCGTGCTCGAAGCCGACCTCGTGCTGCTGGCGATGGGCTTCGTCTCGCCGGTCAAGGAAGGTCTGCTGACCCAGCTCGGCGTCGCGCTCGACCCGCGCGGCAACGTCGCCGCCGACCTGTCGCACTTCACCACTTCGGTCGACAAGGTGTTCGCCGCCGGCGACATGCGCCGCGGCCAGTCGCTGGTGGTCTGGGCGATCCGCGAAGGCCGCCTCTGCGCCCAGGCGATCGACCGCTTCCTGATGGGCGCGACGACCCTGCCGCGGTAAGCGGCGCGTAGCAGCGCCGTAGGATGGGTAGAGCGCAGCGAAACCCATCACCGCCTGGCCGCGCAGCGATGGGTTTCGCGTTGCTCAACCCATCCTACAGACGATCACTCACACAGGCGCCATGCGCGGGCTCGACCCGCCTGCGCGGCCGTAGCCGCTCCGGCGCAGCGAAGACCCGCGCATCCATTCGCGCGCGCAAGCGCGGCATCATCGAAATCGCCTAGGACGAAGAACGATGGATGGCCGGGTCAAGCCCCGCCATGCCGTGCGGGGCGAACTCACCACGCGTCATTCCGGGGCGCGACCGTAAGGACGCGAACCCGGAATCTCTTTGCTATCAGCTCGGGGTTCCGGGTTCGCTCGCGTTGCGAGCGCCCCGGAACGACGGTGCAGGGAGAGTCGCGGCGCGGACGACTAATCGCCCGAACTACCCTTAGCGGATAGCCCTCACGCATTCCTCGCCATCAGGCCGCCGTCGACCGGGCTCAAAACGCGCAGTGGAAATGCGCCTGCCGCCAAGGGGCAAAAATCAACGTTGACAAGTATGTCGAATAGGAATAAATACACATCACCTCTCCCATCGAGGGGCGCCTCCGGAGGCGTCTTGAGGCGGGGAGAGGGGCGGCGTCCTGCGTCGCGTGGTTCGCAGCCACGTGACCCGGGAGGCCGAGGGTCACCGTCCGCCGCTACTACGAGCGGCCGCCGCTTCAGAGGCTGGACGGGTACAGTGGAGGCCGGGGAAAGCCCGCAAACTCGCTGTGTCCCGGAAGAACGGTCCTTCGGCCCAAAGATCGCCGCGGTGGGCGCGCCGTGAGGCGTTGCGCGAGGGATCGCAAGCCCTCGCGACAAGATCCACCCTTAGCGCCGCACGGCGCGCCCCCGCCCCTCGCTGCGATAGCGACGGGCGCACAACTCGGGCTCATCGAGCCGCGAGAGCGATTGGCCGTGGCTGTTTGACAGTGTGGATCGGAGAATGTGGGGAGGCCGTGCGCTTGCGCCGCGCTGATGCGGCATCGCCCGACGTGATCGGGCGATCCGGTTGCAGAGCGTTGCTGTGATGGGGTGCCCTGACGTGACCGCTCGTGAATACTGGATCCCCGCCTGCGCGGGGATGACGGTTGAGGGTGGGGCGACGCTATGGCGGCGCTATCAGGTACAAACTATCCACGAGTCATTCCGGGGCACGCAGCGAAGCTGCGTGAACCCGGAATCTCTGGGCCGCATAACGCTTCGGGGTTCCGGGTTCGCGTAGCTGTGCTACGCGCCCCGGAACGACGGTGCGGGGGGGCGAGGAACGCGGTCTCGCGTATCCCCTCACGCATTCCGTGCCATCAACCCGCCGTCGACCGGGATCACCGCGCCGGTGATGAACGAGGCGGCGGGCAGGCACAGGCTCAGTGTCATGTGGGCGACTTCTTCCGGGTCGCCGTAGCGGTGCAAAGCGGTGCGGCGGCGGGCGTATTTCTGCTTGTGCTCGGCGCTGATGCGGTCGGTCATGCCGGTGGTGATCGGGCCGGGGCAGATGCAGTTGACGGTGATGCCTTCGGGGCCGAGCTCGACCGCGAGCGAGCGTGTCAATCCGGTGACGCCGGCTTTGGCCGCCGAATACGGGCTGTGCGGCGCGGTGGCGCCGAGCGCTTCGGTGGAGGCGATGTTGACGATGCGCGGGCTCTGCGATTTGCGCAAATGCGGCAGCGCGGCGCGGATCACGCGGGGATGCGCGGTGAGCAGAATATTCAGCGCGCGCTCCCACACCGCCTCGTAGTTCGCATCATCGATCGGCAGCGCCGCCGAGATGCCGGCGTTGTTGATGACGATGTCGAGCCCGCCCAGCGTCTGCGCGATGTGCTCGACGCCGCTTTTGATCGCCTCGGCGTCACCGACATCGAGCGCGAACGCGGTCGCCTCACCGCCGCGCGCCTTGATGGCGTCGGCGACCGGCTGCGCGCCGGCCAGGGTGACGTCAGTGACTGCGACGCGTGCGCCTTCGTCGGCGAACACATGCGCGGTGGCGCGGCCCATGCCGCTCGCAGCGCCCGTGACGAGAACGCGCAGGCCTTTGACGGAACGGCTGAGGGGCTTGTACGACATCGGTTTCCTCCGGTTGTTTCTTGTTGCGGAATGTGCGGCGCGCCGGGCGCGCGGCCTTCCGATTGACAAGGCTGACATCGATCGACACACAGGTCAAACGTCGCGCAGACGACGAACAACAAACAAACAGGAGGACGCGCGTGAGCGATCTCGATTTCAGCGGCAAGCAGGTTCTGGTGGTCGGCGGCTCGAGCGGCATCGGCAACGGCATCGCACAGGCGTTCCGCACCCGCGGCGCCGAAGTCTGCGTCACCGGCACGCGAGCGGCCCCATCGGACTATGCCGTCGAAGACGGCAGCAACTTCGATGGACTGACCTACGTCCAGCTCGACGTCGGCAAGGCGCAGGCGGTCGACGCGTTCGCCCCGCCGATTCAAAAGCTCGACGTGCTGGTGCTGGCGCAGGGCGCGGTGATCTATCGCCGCGGCGAGTTCGAGATGGACGGCTTCCGCCACGTCATGGAAGTCAATCTGATGAGCCTGATGGCCTGCGCGTCGAAATTCCACGCCCAGCTCAAAGCGTCGTCCGGCAAGCTGATCATCGTGTCGTCGACCGCGGCATTCCATGCCACCAAGGGCAACCCGGCCTACAACGCCTCCAAGACCGGCGCTTACGGCCTGACCCGGACGCTGGCGCAGGCGTGGGCCGAGGACGGCATCCGCGTCAACGGCATCGCGCCGGGCCTGGTCGATACCAAGATGACCAAGGTCACCACCGACAATCCGAAGCGGCTCGCCGGCGCGATCGAAGGGATTCCGATGAAGCGCCTCGGCACCCCCGAAGACATGGCCGGCGCCGCGCTGTTCCTCGCCTCGCCGCTGTCGGCCTATGTGCTCGGCCAGACGCTGGTGGTCGATGGCGGGCTGATTTTGTAGCAGAGCCTGCAGGATGGGTTGAGCGGAGCGAAACCCATGCGGGACGCGCGGCAGGATGGGTTTCGCTCCGCTCAACCCATCCTACGAACTAACTGGGCGTCATTCCGGGGCACGCGCAAAGCGCGTGAGCCCGGAATCCATATCCGCCGAAGTGGCGGTTATGTCGCGACGTTTATGGCTACAGCCTCGCGAAATCATGAACGCTGCGGCGTATGGATTCCGGGCTCGCGCTGCGCGCGCCCCGGAATGACCAACGACAGGGGCGTGCGCCTCAGCGGAAGATCGAGAAGAAGCCCGACGCGCTCGGCGGCGGGGCGCGGCGGCCCTGCTGCTGCTGGCCGCCGAATCCGAAGAAGCCGGATGCGGTCGGCGGCGGCGGTGGCGGGGCGGAGCGCGCGACCCGGCGCTGCGGCTGCTGCGGCGATGCGGCGGTGTTGCCCGACGAGCCGCTGCTCGGTTTGGCGCTCGCCACCGGGACTTCCGGCTTCGGCGGCTCCTTCGGCGGCGGCGGTTCCTGGGCCTTCTCGATCGAAACTTCGCGGCGCGGCCAGACGTCGTCGTCGGCGCGGCCGGCGGGAGCGGACAACGGTTCGCCCTTCACCAGCGTGCGCGCCACCAGCGCATCGACCGGAGCGGGCTGCGTGCCGGGGCCGCCGAGCAGGCGGTCGGTCGAAACCGAGGAGGCGACCAGCGGCAGGATCGGACCGGCCACCGGGCGCGGCGCCGGGCCGCTCGGCGGCTTGGCCTCTTCGGGGCTCGCCGGCTCGGTCGGCAGCGCGATCGGTCCGCTGCGCGCCGCCAGCAGCCGGGCGATCTCGCGCTCGGCGTAATGCGCCAGCTTGCGGGCGCCGGCCTTGGTGAAATACACGCCGTCATAGGAGCGCAGCCGGCGGATCTGGCCCTCGAAATCCGGGCCCTGCAGCACGTAGCGGCCGCCTTCGTCGACGAAGCCGTCCCAGACGTCGACATAAGTGATGCCGGCCTTGGCGGCGCCTTCGCGGAACAGCGCGTTGAGAAACTGCATGTCCGAGGTCGCCTTGGTGCCGCGCACCGCCGGCAGGCCGACCCACAGAATCGGGACGTTCTTGGCCTTGAGGACGTTGATCAGCTCTTCGATCTTCTTGGCATACAGCTCCGACCAGCGATCGTCGCGGAACTGGGCGACGCCGCTCGCGGCGCGCTTGCCCTTCTCGGTCATGATCCGCAGCGAATCGTCGTCGTCCTCGTCGTCGTCCGCCGCATTGTCGGCGGCCTTGTCGTCCGGCTTGGCTTCCTCGCCGGGCTTGGCGGCCTTGTCGTCCTTCTTCTTGTCCTTGTCGGGCGTCGCCTGCTCGCGGATCGGAATCCGGTCGGACAGGCCGAGCATCACCACGATCGCGTCCGGGTTCTCCTGGGCCATCACCTCCTTGGCGGCGGCGACCCAGTCCGACGGCTCGCCCTTCGGGGCGTAGCGCAACAGGCCGGAGATGGTCTTGAATTTGCGCACCACGCCCATTTCGGGCTGCTCAGTGTAGGCCTGCTCCAGGCCGTAGCCGAGCCAGTCGGCCATCGAGTCGCCGAGCACCAGCACGGTGCGGTCCGGCACGGTGTCACGCTTCTCCGGCCCCGGCGCTTTGGAATAGTCCTCGCGCGGTGCCGGCCGGCGCTGCGGCTGGTTCTGATGGAACGGCTGGAACACGTCGTTGCCGAACCAGCCGAAACCGCCGCCGCCACGCTGCTGCTGGCGCTGCGGCGGGCCGCCGCCGAAATCGAAGAACTGCGCCGAGGCCGGCGCGGCGATGCCGACCAGCAGCACGCCGGCGACCGCCAGCACGGCCAGCGGGCCGCGCTCGGTGAAGACGCCAAAAAACGATCTCGGCTTGTCGGACATGCGGATCTTGCGCAATCGCTACCGTTCGGTACGGGAGCTGATCCCTATACTAGCGGATTCGGGCCGCAACCGGGCAGCTTTCGCTGGCTCCATAAGGCGGTCCCGGCCTCGCCCGTCAAGGGCTTCGGCCGGGCCGTGCGTGGGCCGTTCAGGCCGCCGATCGGCCGGACCACAGCCGGGCGTCGAGCGCGGCGGCGAGCGGCGCGGAGACCGGCGTCATCGGCAGCCGCACCTCGGGGCTGTCGATCAGCCCGCGCCGCCACAGCGCATGCTTGATCGGCGCCGGCGAGGGCTCGGCGAACAGCAGCTTCGGCAGGTCGGCGAGCCGTTGCCATTCGGTCGTCCCGCCGAGCCGGTCGCCGGCCTGCAGCCGATACATCATCGCGGCGAACGCCTCGGTCTCCAGATGTGCGGAGGCCAGGATCGCGCCGTCGCAGCCGCGGCTCAGCGCATCGAAAGCGAGCGCGTCCTCGCCGGTGAGCACTGCAAAGCCCGGCGGCCGCAGCCGCAGCAGCTCCGCGGTCTGCGCCGGATCGGCGCAGCAATCCTTGACGCCGACGATGCTGGCGCGCTCGGCGAGCCGCAGCATCGCCTCGTTGTGCAGATTGACGCCGGTGCGATACGGGATGTTGTAGATCAGGATCGGCCGCGTGGTGGCGTCGGCCGCGGCTTCGAAATGCAGTACCATCCCGTGCTGCGACGGGCGGGTGTAATACGGGCAGGCGATCAGCACGCCATCGACCGGCCAGCGCGCGGTCCGCTGCAGCGCCTTGGTAAGCTTGCGCGTGTCGCTGCCGGACAGGCCGAGATACACCGGCAGCTTGCGGCCGCCGGCCGCCAGCGCGTCGGCGCTCAGCATCACCAGGCGCTCGAGCTCGTCTTCGTCCAGCGTCAGCCCTTCGCCGGTGGTGGCGCCTAGGATCATCCCGTCGAGCGGGGCGCGTGCGTAGTGCGCGATCAGCCGGCGCAGCGATGCGGCGTCGAGCTCGCCGTCGCGAAACGGCGTGATCAGCGGCAGCCACAGCCCGCGCGGCGGCGTTTGGTCGGGTTGGTCGGTGCAGGTGTCCATCTTCGATCTCCTTGGCGGACCGGAAGACGGAGCAGCAACAAAAAACCCCGTCGAAACCGGCGGGGTTGGGTGCATGCGTGAAGGCGAAACTGATCTATCGCGCGCGCAAGCCACCGGCCCCTAAAGGAGCGCGGCTTTTCGATTTCGAAGCGGTGGCACGAACGATCATGCGGCGGAAGATGCGTCGGCAGAAAGGTCGATGTCAATCGAGAGTCACTCGGCCGTCGGTGAAGTTGGAGCACCAGCTACCTTCCTCTCAACCTCTCCAACATCTCCCCGGTTGCGAACCCGTCCGCGGGCGCGCCGATCGAGGCCTGGAAATTGCGCAGCGCTTCGCGGGTCATGCTGCCGAACTGGCCGTCGGGGGTGCCGCGGTAGAAGCCGCGGCTGGCGAGGAGCTGTTGCAATTCCAGCTTTTCGGTGCGGGACAGCGCCTTTTCCTGGCGCGGCCAGTCCTGGACGAACGGGCCGCCGCCGCGCAGCCGGTCGGCGAAATGGCCGATTGCCAGCGCGTAGGCCTCTGCCGGATTGTACTTCATGATCACCCGGAAATTGGTGAGCATCAGGAAGCCGGGGCCGTCGGCGCCGGCCGGCGCCAGCAGATAGGCCTTGTCGGACGGGCGCGGGAATGCCTGTCCGGTCGGGCGCTGCAGGCCCATCTGCTGCCACTGCCCCAGCGACTGGCTGTGGCGGCGGTCGGCCAGCATGTAGTTGAAGCCTTTCGGCACCACGACTTCGTAGCCCCAGGTCTCGCCGCTCTGCCAGCCGTCCTTCTTCAGGTTGTTGGCGGTCGAGGCGATCAGGTCGTAGGGGTTGTCGACGACGTCGCGGCGACCGTCGCCGTCGGCGTCGACCGCGAAGCGCTTGAACGCGGTCGGCATGAACTGGGTCGGACCGAACGCGCCGGCCCAGGAGCCGCGAAGCTGCTCGGGCCGCAGATCGCCGCGATGCAGGATCTCCAGCGCGGTGAGGAATTCGTCCTTGAAGTACTTCTGGCGGCGGCCGACGCAGGCCAGCGTTGCGGTCGAATTGACCACGTAGCGATCGCCCATCTGGGTCGAGTAGTTCGATTCGATGCCCCAGATCGACGCGATGATGTAGCGGTCGACGCCGTAGGCGCGCTCGACGGCGTCGAACTGCGGCTTGTACTGCGCCAGGATCTCGCGGCCCCTGGCGAGGCGGGTGTCGTTCACCAGGATGTCGAGATAATCCCAGATCGACTTGGTGAACTCCGGCTGGGAGTCCATCAGGTCCATCAGCCGCAAATCGGGGCTGAGGCCCGCGGTGAAACGCGCAAAGCTTTCGCGCGAGATGCCGCGGCGCGCGGCGTCCGGCCACATCGAGGCGACGCAATTGTCGGAATTCGCCGCGGCCTGCCGGATCGCCGCCGCGGTCATCAGTGGATGGCCTGAGGCGCCGTCCTCACCGCTCCATTCTGTGGTTGCGCGCACCGGCGCTGCGACCGGCGCCTGAGCTGGGGCGTTGACCGGCTGCGGCGCGGCGCCGGCGGGCCGGTTGCCCGGCAGCGCGCCGGTGAACAGGTCGAAGATCGCGAACGGATTGTTGCGCTCGGCGGTCTGTGCGGTCGCCGCGGCCGGCAGCAACGCTGCGCCGATCAGTGCGGCCGTTGCCGCGCGCGCCAGCCGATTGTGAGTTGCCGTCATCGATCGATCCCGTCTGCTCGCATCTGCCCCCGGCCGCGAGGAGGCCAGTTCGACGTTTCGATCAGCTTAACAAAGCGTTTTTTTGGCGTCAGCGGCCGTACCGATGCGGCGCCGCCGTGGCGGACTTGACGGCCGGCGCATTTCGCGGCCGAGATGCCCGAAACCGCCGCAACACAGGGGCAGCCGCGATGCTCGGCATTCACGATTTTGGGCTGTTCGTCGCGTCCGGACTGCTACTCAATGTCACGCCCGGGCCAGACACCGCCTACATCGTCGGCCGCGGCCTGCAATTCGGCTGGCGCGGCGGAGCGGCCGCCGCGCTCGGTGTCGGCACCGGCTGCCTGGTGCACGTCGCTGCCGCGGCTGCCGGCCTGTCGGCGCTGCTGATGGCTTCGACGCTGGCGTTCGGCGTGCTCAAGCTGGTCGGCGCCGCCTATCTGCTCTGGCTCGGGATGCGGATGCTGCTGGCCGGGCCAGCCGATTTTGCCGCGAGCACAGGCGCCGCTCCGGCGCTGTCGCTGCCGGCGGTGTTCCGCCAGGGCGTGCTCACCAATGTGCTGAACCCCAAGGTGGCGCTGTTCTTTCTCGCCTTCCTGCCGCAATTCGTCGCCGCCGATGCGCCGAACAAGGCGCTGGCGTTTCTCGTGCTCGGGCTGATCTTCGTGGTCAACGGCACGCTGTATTGTCTGGCGCTCGCCGCGTTCGCAGCGCGTGCGGCCGACCGGTTGCGCCGCTCCGGCACGGTGCTGCAGTGGATCAACCGCGGCCTCGGCGCGCTGTTCGTCGCGCTCGGCATCCGGGTGGCTTTGGCGCGCGTCTGATCGGGCCGCGCGGCGGTCAGCCGATCAGCTTCACCAGCGTGGTGGCGGCGAGATAAAGGCCGAGCCCGATCAGGGCGATCAGGAACCAGCGCCGGAACGTGTCGGGGTGCATCCGCGTCCGTACCGCCTGGCCGGCGAACATGCCGGCGAATGCCGCCACCATTGCGATCACGCCGGGCAGGGCGGTGGCCGTCGACAGCAGCCCGGCGTCGGTCAGGTTCACGGCCAGCGCCAGCGTCGCGGTGGTGAAGAACACGCCGAGCGCCTGCACCAGCTCGTCCTTCTCCATCCCGATCGCCTGCAGATACGGCATCGAGGGAATCACCTGGACGCCGGTCGCCGCCGAGATCACCCCGGTGATCAGTCCGACCGGGCCGCCGACCCATCGCTCGCGGTTCGGCGCGAGGTGAAAACGGTGCTTGCTCAGGCCGAGAATCCCGTAGGCCACCAGCAGCACGCCGAGCACCAGCGCGCCGTAGCGGGCGTAAGGCCCGGTCATCAGCCCGGCGCCGAGGCGGATGCCGATCACGGTGCCGAGCAGCAGCGGCCACAGCCGGCGCAAGATGTCGCGCAGATAGCTGCCGACGAAGGTCTGCCAGATGTTGGTGACGATCGCCGGCACGATCACGATGGCGACCGCCTGGGCCGGCGGCATTGCGATCGCCAGCAGTCCGATCGACACCGTCGGCAGGCCAAGGCCGATCACGCCTTTGATGAAGCCGGCAAAGGCGAACACCGCGGCGATCACGAACAGGAAGGAAACCGTCATCGGGCCAGCTAGCCCGATCCGCCAAGACCCGGCAACGGCGGCGCGAGGCGGAGGTCAATGCGCCTGGCGCGCAACTCGCGTCGCGCCAGGGACGATCGGCTTTCGGCTCAGCCGTTGAGGATCTTCATCGCGGCTTCATGCACGCGCTTGTCGCCGGCCGCGACGATCCGGCCGCCGTTCTGTGCCGGCTGGCCGTCCCAGGTGGTGATGATGCCGCCGGCGCCAGTGATGATCGGAATCAGGGCGGCGACGTCGTAGGGCTTCAGCTCGGTCTCGATCACCAGATCGAGCTGGCCGGCGGCGAGCATGCAATAGGAGTAGCAGTCGCCGCCGTAGCGGGTCAGCCGTGCCCCGGCCTGCACCTTCTCGAAGATCGCGCGGTCGGCATCGTTCATCAGCAGCGGCGACGTGGTGAACAGCACCGCGTCCTTGATTGCCGCACAGCGCCGCACCCCGAGCTTGCGCTCGCCGGACGGGCCCTTGTAGCTCGCCGAAGCGTTGTCGCCGGAAAAGCGTTCGCCGATGAACGGCTGGTGCATCATCCCGAACACCGGGGTTCCCTTGTGCAGCAGCGCGATCAGCGTGCCCCACACCGGAAAGCCCGCGATGAACGATTTGGTGCCATCGATCGGATCCAACACCCAGACGTAATCGGCGTCTTCGCGTTCGTTGCCGAACTCTTCGCCGACGATGCCGTGCTGAGGGAAGCTGGCCTTGATCAGCCGCCGCATCACCGCCTCGGCGGCGCGGTCGGCCTCGGTCACCGGATCGAAGTCCCGACCGGGCTGCTTGTTGTCGATCGTCAGCGAGGTGCGGAAGAACGGCAGAATGGTGTCGCCCGACGAGGTCGCAAGGCGGCCGATAAAGGCGGCGAAATCGATGACCGTCACGGGCGATCCTAAGGCGAGGGTTGCGGGCGAGGTATGGAACCGACCGTATCCGCACGGAGCGATCGTCCACCCTACGCCTCCTTTATTATGGCGGGCGAGTCTGGGTCCATAGCTTCGCGCGTCGGCAATAAGCCGGACGCACAGCTTTGATTGCGTCGCGGAAGGACGAGGAACCGGGCGGGAACAAGGCCACGGAACGGCCTCGCGTCCTTTGGTCGCGAGCGTTCCATCTCATTGATCTGGCTCAAAAAATCTCCGCAGTTTCGCGGCGCAGGCGATGCTCAGACATGCGTTTTTTGCATGAAGAAACGCCCAAAAACACTTGCTTTTTGTGCGGCGCGGCCGCATATTGTTGCGGTGCGGTAGCGCCTCGCGCTATCGCTGCCCTCCTTGGGCGTTTCCTCCCTAGACTTGGGCCGCTTGCCATCGCAAGCGGCCCTTTTTTCTGTCTTGGGCTCCTCGGATCTCCCGGCATCCACCGCATTGTCTCGGGAGAAGCACACCGGAAATCGGAACGGGCAGCAGCGGCTATTCAGCCGCGGCCTGGAACGGGCGAAGGTCGTCGAGCGGAATCGCCGCGAGCCCCTCGGCGAGACGGCCGAAATCCTCTGCCACCGCGTCGAACCGGTCGCTCCGCAATCGCAGCCGCTCGTCCATATAGATCGCGCGATTGAGCTCGACCTGGACGGTGTGCAGCCCGGTGCCCGGGTTGCCGTAATGCTCGGTGATGAAGCCGCCCGCATAGGGCTTGTTGCGGCCGGTCGAATAGCCGCGCGCCGCCATCGTCTCTTCGATCACGGCGGCGATCAGCGGCGAGCAACTGGTGCCGTAGCGATCGCCGATCACGATGTCCGGCCGCTTCGGCTCGTCGCGCGAGATGCCGACCGACGGCATCGAATGGCAGTCGACTAGAATCACCGAGCCGAACTGCTGGTGCGCCTGATTGATCAGCCGGCGCAGCGCACGGTGATACGGCTTGTACAGCGTCTCGATCCGGCCGAGCGCGTCGTCGATCGGAATGCGCTCGTGATAGATCTCCTGGCCGTCGCCGACCACGCGCGGGATCGTCCCGAGGCCGCCGGCGACCCGCATCGATCGGGTGTTGGCGAAGCTCGGCAGCCGTCCGTTGAACATCCGCGGGTCGAGTTCGTAAGGCTCGCGATTGACGTCGATATAGGAGCGCGGGAAATGCACCCGCACCACCGGAAACCCGTCGTGGATCAGGTGGCCGATCAGCTCGTCGACGAACGAATCTTCGGAGCGCTGCAGCGCTTCGAGATCGATCCGCGAGGCGTTCAGGAAGGCGTTCGGATACACCGAGCCGGAATGCGGTGAGTTGAAAATAATCGGCGCGCGCCAGATCGCCGGTTCGGCAATCTCGAAGGCGGGGGAGAACTCACCGTCGAACTCGGTCATCGTTGTCCGCCACCTGTCAGATTCGCCGTTCTCCTGTCTGGCCGAAAGCGCGTCTGGTGATTTGATGGGCGGTATTGTCGGCAATCGGGCCGGCGCTGCCAAGCAAAATCCTTCCAGAAGCGGAGGCAGAACGCCGAGGCCGAGCAAAAGTGCCGATCTTGATTTGTTGATTCAGGATGCGATCGGGCGCAGGGTTATCCACACCTCTTGCTCGCGATGGGCCGCGGGAATTTCACCCGAAATTTACCAGACTTCGGTCTAAGTGGATCGATCGGTTCTCCTCGCCCGGATTTGAAGTTCCAGTCACCATGCACAAGATCCTTCTCGCCGAAGACGACAACGACATGCGCCGCTTCCTGGTGAAGGCGTTGGAAAACGCAGGCTTCCAGGTTTCCTCGTTCGACAACGGCATGTCGGCCTATCAGCGGCTTCGCGAAGAGCCGTTTGAAATGCTGCTGACCGACATCGTGATGCCGGAGATGGACGGAATCGAGCTGGCGCGCCGCGCCTCCGAGCTCGATCCCGACATCAAGATCATGTTCATCACCGGATTCGCCGCGGTGGCGCTGAATTCCGATTCGGATGCGCCGAAGAACGCCAAGGTCCTGGCCAAGCCCGTGCACCTGCGGGAATTGGTCAGCGAAGTGAATAAGATGCTCGCCGCCTGAGATTGGCGTCGAAATCCTGCTTTGGTGTCCTTGCCTGACCGGCCCGGAGCCGATATAGGGACGCCACCCGTGAAGACGATCTGAGGGCGCGTAGCTCAGCGGGAGAGCACCTCGTTGACATCGAGGGGGTCACAGGTTCGATCCCTGTCGCGCCCACCATCCTCAGATCCCGTCATCGTTAGATCCCATCATCCTCAGCTCCTATCGTCTCCTCCAGCGCTGCTGGTTGCAGGTCCCGGGACCCGCAATCCTTTGGGTGCGCTGGCGTTCCGTTGGGAACGAAGCGGCCTGCGACGAATTGGCTCAGCATCGCCATTTTGACGCATGGGAGCGACACGATGATCAAGCAGATTGCCATCACCGCCGCCGCGCTGGCGGCTGTCTCGGCCGCCGTCATCACGCCGGCCACTGCCGACGAGGTCGGCATCGGCGTCGGCCCGGTAGGGGTCACCGTCGGGACCAGCCACGGTCCGTATTACGATCGCGACGACCACTATGTGGTCCGCGAGCGACGGGTCTATCGCGAGCGGGAGCCTGACGAGACGGTCGTGGTTCGACGCCACTACCGCGACGAGCCGCGCCGCCGCGTGATCATTGAGCGCGACGACGATTAAGACGGCCAACCAAACGTCGAACGGCCTCCTGTTGCGGAGGCCGTTGTCGTTGGCGGGGCCGTGTCGTCGGCGGGGCCCATCAAGCCGAATCGGCGGCGGGCTTGCGGCCGCTCGCGGCCCCGTAGCGCAGGCCGTCGATCAGCAGTGCGACCATTCGCCTGGTATGGGCGGGGTCGCCGCCGGGCGCCGAGGTGCAGAGCTGCGCGACGGCCTTGAGCAGATCGAACGGGTCGACGTCGCGCCGCACTTCGCCCGCGGCGCCGGCCGCATCCAGCAAGGATTGCAGCGCCGGGCGAAGCCGCTGTTCGAAATAGGCCGGCAGGCTGTCATAGGCCGGATTGCCGGAATACAGCGCCGCAGCCAAACCGCGCTTGGTGGCGACGAAATCGACGTAATGCTGCATCCACTGCGACAACGCATCGACCGGCGGATACTCTTTGGCCAGCGTCGCGGCCGCGTCCGCACAGCAATCGACTCCGTTGCGAAACACCGCGACGATCAAATCCGACCGCTGCGGGAAGTGCCGATACAGCGTGGCGATCCCGACGCCGGCCTTCTCGGCGATCTCGCGCACCGGCGCATCGACGCCCGAGGTGGCGAACACCGCCAGCGCCGCGTCGAGCAGCGTCTTCAGATTGCGCTGCGCGTCCGCCCGGACCCGGCGCGGCGCGCGGGCCGCGGACGTGCCTTTCCGGGGCGGCTTTTCGGACACAAAAATACCTCTTGATAAACGGAACAATGTTCCGTATAAGGAGTTGCTGGTTCGTTATCTCATATCGAACCCCGCCGGGCTACGCGGCCTCGGCCAAACAACCAGCGCTCAGAACCAACCAACCGCTCAGCGGTTCTCGAATTTTCCGTCTCGCACATTTTCGTCTCGCAAGACGTGCGCGCGAACACGACCGCTTGCGCGTTGCTTCATCCCGTCCCGAAGGAGGTCCTATGACCGCTGATCGCACTGCCGCGCCCATCGCGGCGATCCGCATCAATGGAGTCGACTGTCCGGTCCCCTCAGATCCGCGCGTTTCGCTGCTCGATCTGCTGCGCGAGACCCTGAACCTGCACGGCACCAAGAAGGGTTGCAACCAAGGCGCCTGCGGCGCCTGCACGGTGCTGGTCGATGGCGAACGCATCGTGTCGTGCCTGTCGCTCGCCGTGCAGCACGCCGGGCGCAGCGTCACGACCATCGAAGGTCTCGCGAGCGGGGAGGGACTGCATCCTCTGCAGCAGGCCTTCATCGACCACGACGGCTTCCAGTGCGGCTACTGCACGCCGGGGCAGATCTGCTCGGCGGTCGGCATGGCGGCCGAGCTGCAGCGCGGCGTGCCGAGCCACGTCACCCGCGATCTTGCGCAGGAGCATGTCGCGCCGACCGACGACGAGATCCGCGAACGCATGAGCGGCAATCTGTGCCGCTGCGGCGCACACAACGGCATCATCGCGGCGATCCGCGACAGCTATGCGGAGGCAGCGGAATGACTCCTTTCGATTACTCCCGCGCCGGCAACGTTGCCGAAGCCGTGCGGCTCGGCGCCGCTGCGCAGGCCAAGTTTCTCGGTGGCGGCACCAATCTGGTCGACCTGATGCGCGAGACGATCGAGCACCCGGCGGCGTTGGTGGATATCACCGGACTGCCGGCGGAGATCGCCGAGCGTGACGACGGCGGCCTCATCATCGGCGCGGCGGTGCGCAACACGACGCTCGCCGAGCATCGCGCGGTGCGCCGGCGCTATCCGATGTTGTCGCGTGCCATTTTGGCGGGCGCCTCGGCGCAGATCCGCAACATGGCGACGGTCGGCGGCAACCTGCTGCAGCGGACACGTTGTCCTTACTTTTACGACGACGCCGGCTCGCGCTGTAACAAGCGTCAGCCGGGCCAGGGCTGCGACGCGATCGACGGCTTCAATCGCAACCACGCGATCCTCGGCGCATCGGAGGCGTGCGTCGCGACGCATCCGTCGGACATGTGCGTGGCGCTCGCCGCGCTGGACGCGGTGGTGCATCTCGAAGGTCGCAACGGGACGCGCGTGCTGCCGTTGGGCGACTTGCATCGCCTGCCGGGCGACCGTCCGGATCAGGAGACAAGCCTGCAGCCCGGCGAACTGATCACTGCGATCGAGCTGCCGGCGCAGCCGATCGCAGCGCGCTCGGCCTATCGGAAAGTGCGCGATCGTTCCAGCTACGCGTTCGCGCTGGTCTCGGTCGCCGCTGCGCTCGAGGCCGAAGGCGGAAAAGTGAAGGACGTCCGGCTGGCGCTCGGGGGTGTCGCCCATAAGCCGTGGCGGGCGCTGAAGGCCGAGCAGGCGCTCCGTGGTCGAGAGGCTTCGGCGGAGGCGTTCCGTGCCGCGGCCGAAGCGGAGCTCGCCGCTGCGGTGCCGCTGCGCGACAACGCCTTCAAGATCGAACTGGCCAAGCGAACGATCACTGCCGTTCTCGGCGAACTCGCAGGAGATGCCCGATGAGCATCATGGATGAAGCCAAACAGGCGGTGCGCGGCGCCGTGCAGGACGTGATGGAGAAGGCGGTCGCGCTCGCGCCCGATAGCTGGATGCCGGGCGGCGATCCAGATCCCTTGATCCGCGCCAAGCACGGTTCGATCGGCGCGTCGATCCCGCGGGTCGACGGTCCGCTGAAGGTGCGGGGCGCCGCGCCGTTCGCGGCGGAGTTCGCGCTCGACGGCATGCTGTACGCCGCGCTGAGGTTCAGCACCGTGCCGAAGGGTCGGATCGCGACGCTCGACACCGCGCAGGCCGAGGCCGCGCCCGGTGTGGCGCTGGTGATGACTTATCGTAATGCACCGCGGATGAAGCCGATGCCGCTGTTCATGACGGCCGAGAAGGCCGATGGCGGCGACAATCTGCCGATCATGCAGGACGACCGCATCCATTGGAACGGTCAACCGATCGCCGTTGTGTTGGCGGACACGCAGGAGCAGGCCGACTACGCGGTCTCGCTGATCAGAGCGACTTACGAGGCCGAGCCCGCGGTGACCAGCTTTGGCACCGCGAAGGCGAAGGGCACCGAGCCCGGTCTGTTCATGGGACAGCCGCTCAAGGCCGAGAAGGGCGACGCCGAAGCGGCGCTCGCCAAAGCGCCGGTCCGGGTCGATTGCCGCTATACGACGCCGCGGCACAATCACAACGCGATCGAGCCGCACGCCGCCACGGTGGTGTGGGAGGGAGATAAACTGATCGTGCACGATGCTTCACAGGCCGTGCAGCACACGGCGTGGTCGCTCGGGGACATCTTCGGCATCGCCGAGGAGCAGGTCCACGTCACCTCGCCATTCGTCGGCGGCGGCTTCGGCGGAAAATGTCTGTGGCAGCATCAGGTGCTCGGCGCGGCGGCGGCCAAGCTCGCCGGCCGGCCGGTACGCATCGCATTGTCGCGCGAGGGCGTGTACCGGATGATCGGCGGCCGGACGCTCACCGAACAACGCTTCGCCATCGGCGCCGAGCCAGACGGTCGCTTCGTCTCGCTGATCCATACCGGCATCGCCCCGACCTCACGACAGAACGCGTTCCCCGAGCCGTTCATCCTGCCGACGATGAGTAGTTACGCCTCGCCGAACATCAAGCTCGATGTCGAAACCGTCCACCTCGACATGCTGGCCAATACCTTCATGCGGGCGCCGGGCGAGTCGGTCGGCACCTTCGCGATGGAATCGGCGATCGACGAGATGGCGGTGGCGCTCGGCATCGATCCGGTCGAGCTCCGCATCCTGAACCAGCCGGACCAGGATCCACTGAAGGGGACGCCGTTCTCGTCCCGGCACATCGCCGAAGCCTGGCGTGCCGGTGCGGAGCGGTTCGGCTGGTCGCAGCGCAACCCGACCGCCGCCAGCGTGCGCGATGGCGAGTGGCTGGTCGGCCTGGGCTGCGCCACCGCGACCTATCCGTATCACCGCATGCCTGGCGGTGCGGCGCGTATCACCCTGAGCCGCGACGGCACCGTCAAGGTCGAGATCGCCGCGCACGAGATGGGCATGGGCACCGCGACCGCGCATACTCAGGTGGTGGCCGAGCGGCTCGGCCTGTCGCGTGATCAGGTGACGTTTGCGTATGGCGACTCGACACTGCCCGGCGCGGTGCTGGCCGGCGGCTCGCAGCAGACGGCATCGATCGGTGCCTCGGTGATCGCGGCGCATCATGTGCTGATCGAGGAGCTGCTCAAGCTGGCCGGCAACGACTCGCCGCTCGCCGGCCTCAGCGCCGACGAAGTCGGCACCGTGAACGGCGGCCTCGCCAAGCTCGACGATCCATCGCGCCACGAAAGCTACGTATCGATCCTGACGCGATCGGGCCGCGATCATGTGGCGGCCGAAGGCACCGCCTCGGCGCCGCTCGAAACCATGCACTGGTCGATGCATTCGTTCGGGGCGCTGTTCTGCGAGGTCGGCGTCAACAGCGTCACCGGCGAAACCCGCGTGCGGCGCTTCCTCGGATCTTACGATTGCGGCCGCATCCTCAATCCGAAGACCGCAGCGAGCCAGTTCCGCGGCGGCATCATCATGGGGCTCGGCTTAGCGCTGATGGAGGAGACACAGTTCGACGAGCGCAGGGGCCGGGTGATGAATCCGAGTCTGTCCGACTATCACGTCCCGGTGCATCTCGACGTGCCGGAGATCGACGTGATCTGGACCGACATTCCCGATCCGCGCGCCCCGATGGGCGCCCGCGGAATCGGCGAGATCGGCATCACCGGGGTCGGCGCCGCGGTCGCCAATGCGGTGTTCAACGCCACCGGCAGGCGCATTCGCGATCTGCCGCTGACGCTCGACAAGCTGATGTGAAATCGATCGGGTCGTGGAGCCGCCCACGGCCCGTTCGTCACCTTGCGGTGGCGGCGTTTCGCGCTTGGGCGGGGAAAGTTGTTAGCTGTGGCGGCCGCGCTGGGGTGGGGATCGGCGTATCGCAGTGGGCCTGAGGAATCAGTCCTCGTCCGGCGGAGTGACGCCGGTGCAGCTTCGGCACTGCCGCTTGCCATAGGTCGCGATACTGAGGCTCTTGCACACCAGACGCTTGGCCATCGCCTGCAGCGGGCTGCGCGCCAATTGAAGCATCAAAACCATCTCGAGCATGTCGTCGTCTCCCCACCAGCAAGGTGGAAATGGTGCGGAGGCAGCGGGCACAGTAGTCCCGCTGCAGCGCAGCAGGCATGCATGATAGATGCATCTGCATTAAATTTGGCCGGGACGGGCGGGGCGCGCTCGGGGCGCCCCGCCGCTCCCGATCAGCCGTGGAGCTTGATCGCGGTTTCGGCGATGGTCTTGCCCTGGTAGCGGGCGCCCGCGAGTTCGGTTTCGCTCGGCTGCCGCGAGCCGTCGCCGCCGGTGATCGTGGTGGCGCCATAGGGCGCACCGCCGGTGACCTGGTCGAGCCGCATCTGGTCGCCGAAGCCGTAGTTGAGGCCGACCACCACCATGCCGAAATGCAAGAGGTTGGTGATGATCGAGAACAGCGTGGTCTCCTGGCCGCCGTGCTGGGTCGCGGTCGAGGTGAAGGCGCCGCCGACCTTGCCGTTCAGCGCGCCGCGCGCCCACAGGCCGCCGGCCTGATCCAGGAAGTTGGACATCTGCGACGCCATCCGGCCGAACCGCGTGCCGGTGCCGATCACGACCGCGTCGTAATTGGCAAGATCTTCGACGGTTGCGATCGGCGCGGCCTGATCGAGCTTGTAGTGCGACGCCTTGGCGACCTCCGGCGGCACCAGCTCGGGCACGCGCTTGATGTCGACCTGCGCGCCGGCCTCGCGCGCGCCCTCGGCGACCGCATTGGCCATCGCTTCGATGTGACCGTAAGCCGAGTAGTAAAGAACCAGAACCTTCGCCATGGGGGATCTCCGTTTGCTGGGTGATTGGGTGGGGCAAGTCGTTAGGTGAGCGTCAATGGCCGGGCTTGACCCGCCTGCGGGGCCGAAGCCCCCTTCGGCGCGGCGAAGGCCCGGCCATCCATCCTTCTTCGCCACGACTCTTGCGAAGCGGATGGATGCGCGGGGCGAGCCCGCGCATGACGTTGGTGACGAGAGGCGGCGGCCTTACGCCGCGTCGACCAGCACGAGCTCGGCGTCGGCGAGCGCGGTGATGGTGAGCTTGGTCTCGCCGTGGATCGCGGCGCCGTCGCGGGCGTTGACGCGCACACCGTTGATTTCGACGCTGCCGGCGGCCGGCACCAGATAGAGGTGTCGCGTCTTGTCGGCGTCGTATTCGGCGCTCTCGCCGGCCTTCAGTGTCGTCGCCAGCACCCGCGCGTCGGCGCGGATCGGCAGAGCGTCGGTGTCGCCCTTGAGGCCCGACGCGATGGTGACGAGCTTGCCGGAGCGATCGGCCTTCGGAAACGGCTTGGAGCCCCAGGTCGGCTGGCCGCCGCTCTGCGTCGGCTCGATCCAGATCTGGAAGATCCGCGTTGTCTCCGGCTCGAGGTTGTACTCGGAGTGCCGGACGCCCGAGCCCGCGCTCATCACCTGAACGTCGCCGGCCTCGGTGCGGCCCTTGTTGCCGAGCGAGTCCTGATGGGTGATGGCGCCGTCGCGCACATAGGTGATGATCTCCATGTCGCGATGCGGATGCGGCGGAAAGCCGGTATCGGGCGCGATCTCGTCGTCGTTCCAGACCCGCAAGGCGCCGTGGCCCATGTTGTTGGGGTCGTAATAGCTGGCGAACGAGAAATGGTGCCTGGCCTTGAGCCAGCCATGGTCGGCGCCGCCGAGACGGTCGAAGGGACGGAGTTCAATCATTGAAACCTCCTGATGTCGGGCGCTGGGTTGGCGCCATTGACTTGCGTTGGCTCTTGAATAGGGATCCCCTCGTGGTTCATAAATAGAAATGATCGAAACTCATCGTTTCCAAGAATGACTTAAAGTTCCCATGTCGCAATTGCCTGACTTCGAGGCGCTGGCGATCTTCGCCAAAGTGGTGGAGCTGCGCTCGTTCGCGGCGGTGGCCGCTGAACTCCGGCTGTCGAAGGCGACGGTGTCGAAGGCCGTGACCCGCCTGGAGAAGCGGCTGGGGGCGCGGCTGTTCAATCGCACCTCGCGACGGCTGGCGCTGACCGATGCCGGGCATCGGCTCGCCGAACGCGCCGCGCAACTGCTGGCGGATGGCGAGGCCGCCGAGGCCGAGGCGCTGGCGCAATCGGCCGCGCCGCGCGGCCTGGTGCGGCTGGCGGTGCCGATGACGTTCGGCGTTAAAATCATCGCGCCGCTATTGCCCGAGTTTCTGCTCGCCTATCCGGACGTGTCGATCGATCTGCATTTGTCCGATGCGATGGTCGATCTGATCGGCGACGGCTTCGATGCCGGCGTGCGGATCGCATCGTTGCCAGATTCGTCGCTGGTGGCGCGCCGGCTGTGCGCGATGCCGCGCTACACCGTGGCATCGCGCGCCTACCTGGAAGCGCACGGCCGGCCGACGCATCCGATGCATCTGGCCGAGCATCGCTGCCTCGGCTACGCCTATCTGTCGACACCGAATACTTGGCACTACAGCAACGAAGCCGGTGAGCAGGTTGCGGTGCGGCTGGCCGGTCCGCTCCGCGTCAACAATGGCGAAGCGCTGCTGCCGTCGGTGACCGCCGGGCTCGGGATTGCGGATCTGCCGGAGTTCATCGTCGGCGATGCGATTGCGGCCGGCGAGGTCGAAGTGATTCTGCAGGGCTGGCACCAGCGCGAAGGCGCGGTGCATCTGGTCACACCGCCCGGCGGTCCGCGGCCGGCGCGGGTCGAGGTGCTGTCGGAATTCCTCGCCGATCGGCTCGGCCGCTTGGGTCGCAGACGGGACGGCGCGCGCTGATCCACGCGCCGGCCTCAGTCGAGCGTGGCGTTGATCTCGTAGGCCCGTTCCGGGCCGACCAGCGTGAATTTCAGCGCGGCACCCGAGGCTTGTGCTCCGGGCGGGAGGCCGTCGAGCGCGAAGCTGAAGCGGCGCAGGCCGGGCGGCGCGCCTTTGATCTCCTTCGGCACCGGCAGCGCCCATTCGGGCGTCGGTCCTTCGACGAACAGACTGATCTTGGCCTTGGGCGGCGCGACGACATCGACCTCGACGTCCTTGTCCCCCTTCCGCGTCACGTCTCGGATCGCCACCGGATTGGCGTCGCCGACATTGGCGGGCACCGGCACCGAGTCGAGTGCGGTCGCCAGCGCACCGTCCTGGGTCGATGCGACGCTGGCGAAGGACAGTTCGGGCGTCGCCTGAACCGGAATGCACAGCTTGTCGCAGACCGCGTAGTCCACGGTCGCGCGCAGCGTCACCGGCTTGTCGGCATGTTTGGTCACAATGCGCAGCGGCAGAACCACCTGGCCCTTGTAGCCTAGCGACGTGCCGCCGGCTCCATCGGGAAACGCCTGCGGCGCAGGCCACAGGATCGTCACGGTCTCGACGTTCTCCGACTTCGAGAAATCGAACCGCGGCGGCACGCCGGAATCACCCGGAGTGCGCCAATACGTCTTCCAGCCCGGCTGCAACTGGAAAGCGATGCCACCTAGCAGCACCGCGCCGCTGCGTGATCCGGCGAGCAGCCGAACCGCAGAGTACTGCTCGCTGACCCACGGCGACACATCCTCGGCGCGCGCGCCGCAGATGGAGGCCGCAAGGACAGCGGCGGCGGCGAACACGGTGGCACGGGACGGAACGATTGCGATCATTTGACGTATCTAGAGTTTTGGCGGCGGCGGAGCCACTGAAATGGCGATGAAATCGCGACGATTCGGCGGGGTGAGATTGATTGACAGGATCGGCACCCAATATCAGGATGATGGTGCAACGCGAGGATCCCCTGATGGAGACTGAATCCAAAAGGCCGAAGTCCGGCGCAGCCAAGAAGTCTCGCGCCGCCAAGGCGCGTGGCGAGGGGCCGAGCTATCTGGACGGCCAGCTCCTGATCGCGATGCCGGTGATGGAAGACGAGCGGTTCGCGCGCTCGGTCATCTACATTTGTGCGCATTCGTCAGAGGGGGCGATGGGAATCATCGTCAACCGGCCCGCCGGTAGTATCGACTTCCCGGAGCTGCTGGTTCAGCTCGACATCGTCGAGAAGGCCGAGCAGATCCAGCTTCCCGACCACGCCGAATCCATGAAGGTGCTGAGGGGCGGACCGGTCGAGACCGGCCGCGGTTTCGTGCTTCATTCGAGTGACTTCTTCATCAAGGACGCCACCTTGCCGATCGATGACGGCATTTGTCTGACCGCCACGGTGGACATCCTCAAGGCGATTGCCGGTGGCACCGGACCGAAGCACGCCATCCTGGCGCTCGGCTATGCCGGCTGGGCACCCGGCCAGCTCGAAAACGAAATCCAGGAAAACGGCTGGCTGCATTGCGCAGCCGACGCGGATTTGGTTTTCGGCGACGACATCGAAGACAAATACGACCGCGCCTTGCACAAGCTCGGCATCGAGCCCGGGATGCTGTCCGCCGAGGCGGGGCACGCATAGCGCCTCAACACGGATGTCGTCGCCCGCGCAGGCGGGCGACCTAGTATTCCAGAGCCTTCGTTTTTATCTGCGAGCGCACCGCCGTACTGGATCCTCCGCCTTCGCGGAGGATGAAGAGTGGACCGGGCGGCGCCTGATCCTGTCTCAGCTCGCTGCTGCCAGGCGCTGCTCTTCGGTCAGCAGCTTCATCGCCGCGTCCGCGTCCATCGGTTCGCCGAAGGCGAAGCCCTGGGCGTATTCGCAGCCAAGCTGGTACAGCTCCACCGCGTCCGAATCCGTCTCGGCGCCTTCCGCCACCACGTCCATGCCGAGGTCGTGCGCCAGCGCGATGATCGACTTCAGGATCACCGGGCGGGTGCCACGGCTGGTGGTGCGAACGAACGACTGGTCGATCTTGATGGTGTCGAACGGGAAGCGCTGCAGATAGCTCAGCGACGAATGGCCGGTGCCGAAATCGTCGAGCGACAGCCCGACGCCCAGCTCGCGAATCCGCTGCAGCATCTGGGCGGCGTGCTCCGGATTCTCCATCACCAGCGACTCGGTGAGTTCGAGCTTCAGCGTGCCGCGCGCCACCGAGGATCGCGACGTGACGGTGCGGATGTCGTGCAGCAGGTCGTGGCGCAGAAGCTGTCGCGACGACACGTTGACGGAGGCGAACAGCGGCTCGCGGGCGCGCATCGCGCGCTGCCACACCGAGAGCTGCTTGGCGGTCTGATCGAGCACGAAGGTGCCGAGCTCCACGATCAGCCCGATCTCTTCGGCGATCGAGATGAACTCGCTCGGCGACATCCGGCCGAGCTTGGGATGATCCCAGCGCGCCAGCGCCTCGAAACCGGCGATCGAGCGATCTTCGAGCCGCACGATCGGCTGGTACAGGATGGTGATTTCCTTGCGCTCGATGGCGCGGCGCAGCTCGGATTCCAGCGTCAGCCGGTCCGATTTCCGCGCCCGCATCGCCGGCTTGTAAACGTCGATGCGGTCGCCGCCGATCCGCTTGGAGTGATACATCGCCAGCTCGGCGTCCTTGATGATCTCGTCGGAGAGCTGGGTCTGCGGGTCGCTCAAAGCGAGGCCGATCGAGGCGGTCAGGAAGATCTCGCGATCGTTGAACGCGATCGGCGCCTTGATGGTCTTGCGGATTGTCTCGGCGAAGGCGGTGATCTTGGCCGGGTCCTGCTCCGACATCAGGATCAGGCCGAACTGATCGCCGGCGATCCGCGCCAGCGTGTCTTGCGGCTTGAGAATCCGGCTCAGCCGGCGCGCCAGCGTCAGCAGAATGGAGTCGCCGACCGCAATCCCGACGGAATCATTGACCTGCTTGAAGCGGTCGAGGTCGATCACCATCAGGGTCGGCCGCAGTGTCGGCATCGTCTTGGCGAAATTCGCCACCGCGCTCAGGCGGTCGATGAACAGTTTGCGGTTGGGCAGGCCGGTGAGGTTGTCGTGCACGCTGTCGTGCAGCATCCGTTCTTCGGCGTTCTTGACCTCGGTGACGTCGGTCAGCGTACCGACCACCCGGGTGACTTCGCCGTCGGTGCCGACCACCGGGCGTGCCTTCAGCGAGAACCACATGAAGTGGCCGTCCGGGGTGCGCAGCCGGAAGTCCTGGGTCAGGCGGCCGCGGCGCTGGTCGAGCACCGAGTCGAGCGCAGCGCGGAAGCGGTCCTGATCGAGCGGGTGCAGCACTTCGAGCCAGCTTGCCGCCGAGCCTTCGAGCGCGCCGCGCTTGAGGCCGAGCAGGGCTTCGGTTTCAGGGCTGGTGAATACCTTGTCGGCGGAGACGTCCCAATCCCAGATCAGGTCGCCGGAGCCGATCAGCGCCAGCGCCCGGCGCTCGACGTCGGAGATCACCCCGCCCGCGGCGCCGCTGCCTGCGAAGGCGTGCTGCATCACGGTGAAGCCGATCAGCATCACGATCAGCACCAGGCCGCCGAGTAGCGCCGGGCCGACGATGTCGTTGGTGACGGCGCCTGCGACCGCCATGCCCGAAGCGACCACCCAGACCACCAGCAGGAACCAGGTCGGGATCAGCAGCACCGCGCGGTCGAAGCCGTGGGTCGACAGATAGACGATCAGCCCGAAGCCGGCGAAGGCGATCAGCACCAGCGAAATTCGCGCGATGCCGGACGCGACCGCGGGATCGAACAGCGCCAAAGCGACCAGCGATCCGAGGAAGACCAGCCAGCCGAAGGTGATGTGCGAATAGCGGACGTGCCATCGACTGAGATTGAGATAGGCGAACAGGAACACCAGCAAGGTCGCGGCGAGGATCGCCTCGCCGGAAGCGCGCCACACCCGTTCGGCGCCGGACGACATGTCCAGCACCTTACCCCAGAATCCGAAATCGATGCCGATATAGACCAGCACCGCCCAGGCCAGCGCCGCCGCGGCCGGGAACATGATGCTGCCCTTGACCACGAACAGGATCGTCAGCACCAGCGCCAGCAGGCCGGAGATGCCGATCACGATGCCCTGGTACAGCGTGAACGAGTTGACCTTGTCCTTGTAGGCCTCCGGCTCCCACAGATAGAGCTGTGGCAGCTTGTCGGTCCGCAGTTCGGCCACGAAGGTGATCACCGAGCCTGGGTCCAGCGTGACACGGAAGATGTCGGCGGTCGGGCCTTCCTGTCGCTCGGGGCGATCGCCGGTCGACGGCGTGATGGTCGCGATCCGCGACATGCCGAGATCCGGCCACAGCAGCCCGGAGCCGACCATCCGGTAGTGCGGCGCCACGATCAGACGATCGAGCTGATCGTCGGAGTTGTTGGCGAGCGCGAACACCACCCAGTTCTGGCCGCCTTCGCGGGCGCGAACTTCGACGCGGCGGACGATGCCGTCATTGCCGGGCGCGGTTGAGATCTGAATCCGGTCGTTATCGCTGTGCAGATGTTCGAGCACACCGGTGAGGTCGATCGCCGGCGCGTCACTTCGAACGCTGACGGCATCGAGGGCGTGGGCCTGCGGGGCAGCCGCAACCATCATCACGCCCAGCGCCAGCAGCGCGAGGCATCTGATCAGACGCAAGTCGGTTCTCCGCGTTCACACCGGGGCGAACGGCGCGGCCCCGCGCACCGTGAGCTACCGATAGATGACATGAAAGCGAGTGGAAACATAGACTTTACAGCGATCCCGGGAGTTGTCCTGCTCACACAGTCAACACAATTTTGCCAATATGCTGGCTGGTTTCCATTCGCCGATGGGCGTCGGCGGCCTCGCGTAGTGCGAAAGTGCCGTCGATCAGCGGCTTGATCCGGCCTTGCTCGAGCAGGGGGAGCACCTTGGCTTCGATCGCCGCGACCATCGCGGCTTTGTCGGCGTTGGAGCGCGGCCGCAGCGTCGATCCGGTGTGATGCAGCCGCTTGGTCATCAGCTTGACGAAGTTGACGTTGGCCTTGGCGCCGCCGAGAAACGCGATCTGAACGATGCGGCCGTCCATCGCGGCGGCGTCGTAGTTGCGCTCGATGTAATCGCCGCCGACCATGTCGAGGATCACTTCGACGCCTTTGCCGCCGGTCGCTTCCTTGACTGCGGCGACGAAGTCTTCGGTCTTGTAGTTGATGGCGCGGCTGGCGCCGAGCTTCAGGCAGGCATCGGCCTTATCCTGCGAGCCGACGGTGGTGATCACTTTCGATCCCAGCGCGACCGCAAGTTGGATCGCCATCGTACCAATCCCAGACGAGCCGCCGTGCACCAGCAGCGTTTCGCCGGGCTGCAGGCCGCCGCGCTCGAATACGTTGTGCCACACCGTCATCAGCGTCTCCGGCGTGGCGCCGGCTTCGATCATCGAAAAAGCTGCCGGCACTCGCATCGCCTGCGCGTCCTGGGCGATGCAGTATTCCGCATAACCGCCGCCGGCCACCAGCGACATCACCTTGTCGCCGATCTTGTGCCGGCTGGCGCCTTCGCCGAGCGCCACGACTTCGCCGGCGATTTCCAGCCCCGGCAGATCGCTGGCGCCGGGCGGTGGCGGGTAGCTGCCGGAGCGCTGTGCCACGTCGGGACGATTGACGCCCGCGGCGGCGACCTTCACGAGGATTTCGCCCGGACCCGGTTGCGGCACCGCCCGCGTCTCGGGCAGCAGGACCTCGGGGCCGCCGGGCTTGCTGATCCCGACCACGGTCATTTGCGAAGGGATCGGTTCCATGATTTTTCCTTGGCTGGCGAGGCAGGTGGGTGTCATCTGGCGGCGCAGGCTGTGATTAGACAGCCGGAGGCCGGCTGGCAACCGCAGCGGATCACGAACGGGCGAGGGACGCGATGGCGATCGAGGACGACGACAAGCCGAGGACCAAGACCAGCCATGATATCGGACAGGATCTGTCACTGCTGTCGGTCGAAGAGCTCAGCGGCCGGATCGCGCTGCTGAAAGCCGAGATCGCCCGGCTCGAAACCGCGCTGTCGATGAAGCGGGCGACCCGGGAAGCTGCGGATCGCATATTCAAATCATGAACGAAAAGTTGATAGCAGGTGCGTTTCTGTCTCGTGTTGGGACAGTTCGCGCCGGCCGCGTCATGGCAAACAGAGGGTAAACAAATTCGCTCGTTTACGCCCGATTAAGCTTTCCCGCGTACTACTGTGGATGTCCATCTTTGGACCGAGTGGCTCCTGTCCACTCTGTTTTGACGCCTCCCTGTTATCAACTTAAAAGCCGCCGGAAACGGCGGCTCTTTTTTGGCCTCGGTATCGTCCGTAGTGCCGGCGTCACGCTTTGGTCATTGACCGCCACAATGCTGTCTCTGAAGCTGCGTTAACCTTTGTGCGCGGGTCCGCTGGACTCCGGACGAGGGCGGCGTAATGATTTGTTCATCATAAGCCGGCGCGCAGCTTCGCGAGCCCGGCAGAAGTACACGGTAGTGTGAGGCGTTGATCATGTCTGATGTCGCGCAGGGCGAAGCCGCCTTGGTGGTGCTCAGCGAGCGGCTGACCAGTTCGGCAGCGTTCACGGCACTGTTTCGGGAAGGGATGGACCTGGTCGAGGAGACCGCCGCCTATCTCGACGGGGCCGGTCGCGCCGAGGCCAAGCTGCTCGATCGGGCCGTCAGCCTGACCTACGCAACCGAGAGCATGCGCCTGACCACCCGGCTGATGCAGCTCGCCTCCTGGCTGCTGCTGCACCGGGCCGTCAAGGAAGGCGAGATGACGCTGATCCAGGCCAATCGCGAAAAAACCAAGGTGAAGCTGTCCGCCGCCGATCCCGGCGCGCCGGACGTGCTGGAACGGCTGCCGGAACAGTTGCAGTCGCTGATCGCACGGTCGATGAGCCTGCAGAGCCGGATCCGCCGGCTGGACTCCAGCATGCACACCCCGCCGGAGCCGATCGCGGTCGGCAATCCCCTGGTGCCGCAGCTCAACATGCTCAAGGCAGCGTTCGAGAACTGACGCGCCTCTAGTTTCGCTTGTTCTCAAGCCGCAATGGCCGGGCTCGTCCCGGCCATTGGCGTTTTGAGCGCCTGCACGGCTCCGTCCCCGCCTCCCGAAGTCTCGCAGGGGCCTGATCCGCCAACGCAAAACGCCCCGCGCGAGCAGGGCGTTTGTCGTGTTCGGTCGTCTGAATAAGCGGCGAGCAGCCGGCGAAAGCCGGCGGCCGGCTCAATCCTTCTTGAGGAAGCCCGAGAACTTCTTCTGGAAGCGCGACACGCGGCCGCCGCGGTCGAGCACCTGCTGGGTGCCGCCGGTCCAGGCCGGATGCGACTTCGGATCGATGTCGAGGTTCAGCTTGTCGCCTTCCTTGCCCCAGGTCGACCGCGTCACGTATTCGGTGCCGTCGGTCATGACGACGGTAATGGTATGATAGTCCGGATGAATTTCGGTCTTCATGGGTGATCCCTTGCGCTCGCCGGCGCCTGCATCGCGATGATTTCGGGCGAATTTGCCGGGCTCTATATCCCAGCAACGCCGCCTGCACAAGGCACCGCACACGATCCGGTGACCGGGGTGTCCCGGATTTGCCACCCACGACGATTGCGGCCTATGTGGTGCCGGCTGAAGCGTTTCCATCGATTTGGCAGTTTCGAATGACATCACCGAACAAACCGCAAGGTCCCAACTCCGACGCGTCGGCGATCACTCTGTCGCTGGATGCGATCGCCGCGACCGAGAACGTCGGTCCGCGCACTGGCACGTTGCGAGCCGATGCCGATTCCAGCCAAGTCGAGGAGGTCGCGGCCGTCGTCAAGCGCAGCCGGCTGAAGCCGCTGCTCGAGCTGATGCCTTACGTGGCGCGTTATCGGGGCCGCGCTGCGCTGGCGCTGGTCGCGCTGGTCGTCGCAGCGGCGACGACGCTGCTGGTTCCGGTCGCGGTGCGGCGCCTGATCGACTTCGGCTTCAGCGCCGAAGGCGTCGCACTGATCAACGGCTATTTCACCGTGATGCTCGGCGTCGTCGCGGTGCTCGCGATCGCCAGCGCGGCGCGTTATTACCTGGTCATGACGATCGGCGAGCGGATCGTCGCCGACGTCCGCCGCGACGTGTTCCGGCATCTGACGGCACTGTCGCCGGCATTCTTCGATTCAGCGCGCAGCGGCGAACTGATCTCGCGGCTCACTGCCGACACCACCCAGATCAAATCCGCCGTCGGCGCCTCGGTGTCGATCGCGCTGCGCAACATGCTGCTGTTCGTCGGGGCGATCTCGATGATGGTGGTTTCGAGCCCGCGCCTGTCCGGTTTCGTGCTGGCGGCGATTCCGCTGATCGTGATCCCGCTGGTGGCGTTCGGCCGCTGGGTGCGGCGGTTGTCGCGCAACGCGCAGGACACCCTGGCCGACGCCTCCGCCTATGCGTCGGAACTGGTGGGCGCGATCCGCACCGTGCAGGCCTACACCAACGAGCGCGTCGCCAACGCGCGGTTCGGCGGCGCCGTCGAACAGTCCTACGAAGCGGCGCGCAGCTCCACTTCGGCACGGGCGCTGCTCACGGCCATCATCATCTTCATCGTGTTCGCCAGCGTGGTGGCGATCTTGTGGGTCGGCTCGCACGATGTCGCCACCGGCATCATCACCCCCGGCCGGCTTGGTCAGTTCATTCTGTACGCGGTGTTCGCAGCCTCCAGTCTCGGCCAGCTCAGCGAAGTGTGGGGCGAAGTCTCGGCAGCCTCGGGTGCGGCGGAGCGGTTGTTCGAAATTCTCCGCGTCAAGCCTCAGATCGCCGCGCCGGCGCAACCCAAAGCGCTGCCGATGCCGGTGCGCGGCGAGGTCGTGTTCGACAATGTCAGTTTCTCGTATCCGACCCGCCCGGATTTCAGGGCGCTGGACGGGCTGTCGCTGTCCATCCGGGCCGGCGAGAAGGTGGCGATCGTCGGTCCCTCCGGTGCCGGCAAGAGCACGCTGTTTCATCTGCTGCTGCGATTCTACGATCCGATCTCGGGGTCGGTCTCGCTGGACGGCGTCGCCATCAACACTGCCGATCCGCAGGCGGTGCGCGAGCGGATCGCTCTGGTGCCGCAGGACTCGGTGGTGTTCGCCGCGACCGCGCGCGACAACATCCGTTTCGGCCGCGATGATGCCAACGAACTCGACGTCGAGCGCGCCGCCCAGCAGGCCCACGCGACAGAGTTCATCTCGCGCCTGCCGGAAGGCTTCGACACCATGCTCGGCGAGCGCGGCGTGACGCTGTCCGGCGGCCAGCGTCAGCGCATCGCCATTGCCCGTGCGATCCTGCGCGAGGCGCCGCTGTTGCTGCTCGACGAGGCGACGTCGTCGCTCGACGCCGAAAGCGAAGTGTTGGTGCAGACCGCGCTGCAGCAGTTGATGCGCGACCGCACCACGCTGGTGATCGCGCATCGGCTCGCCACCGTGCTGTCGTGCGACCGCATCGTGGTGATGGAGCACGGCCGCATCGTCGAACAGGGCACCCACGCCCAACTCGTCGCCCGCGGCGGCCTCTACGCCCGCCTGGCCAAGCTGCAATTCGAGGCGGCGTAGGTTCGCGTTTACTTCGAACGGTTTGGTAGGTTCGGATCTCGCGCCGCATGACGGACTGCGTGGATGGTGATCTCGTCTGTGCCGACCTCGTAGAAGATCAGATACGGATAGGGCGTCGTGACCAAACGCCTGACCGCTGCGTCGTCTGTCCGCGTTCCAACTCTCGGATGCGTTCGAAGCAGTTCGATCGCGCTTCGAATCCGTGCTTGGACACGCTTTGCGCTTTGCGGCGATTGTTCGGCAATATAGGCGAGGATGGCACTGAGATCGGCAAGTGCCGGCTCGGTGAAGCGGACCTTCACAGGTCGTACTTGGCCCACAGCATGCGGACATCCTCGTCGGACGCGAAGGCTCCGCGCCTCGCCGCAACTTTCGAGCGTTCGATCGCAGTCCGCTCGTCGTCCGACAGCTCAACGATGACGTTATCGTCGCCGGTAAGCTGCAGCACTACCCGCGCAATATCGTCCTGCAGCTCGTCAGGAAGACGGCGAGCCACTTCCAGCGCCTGATCGAGTAGCTTGGTCATAGGATAAGACTAGCAATTTCCGGCTGCTTGCGGAAGCTCACGGCCGCCACAGCATATTCAGCACTGGCCGGCCTGAACTGTTGAGTTCCTCGCCGGTCACCGCGAAGCCGTTGCGGCGGTAGAATTTGATGGCGCGGTAGTTGTCGGCGTTGACCTTGAGAGTGACCTCGGTCGGCGAGCGCCGCTTGGCCTCATCCACCAGCGCCTCGGCGACGCCCCAGCCCCAATGTTCGGGTTCGACCACGAGCTGGTCGAGATAGCCGGCTGCGTCGATGGTGACGAAGCCGATGAGCGCGCGGTCCTGCGCGGCGACGATGATCGCCGCCTGCGGCACCAGCTCGTTGCGCCAGCGCTCGCGCCACCACTCGACCCGCTTGGTGAAGTCGATTGCCGGATAGGCGAGCTGCCAGGTCCGCAGCCACAGCGCGATCGCCGAATTCTCGTCGGCAGCGTCGTAAGAGCGCAGCGTGAAGTTGGGGGATGTCATCGCCCGTACCATGAACCGTCACTCCGGGGCGCCGCGCAGCGGCGAGCCCGGAATCCGTGGTCACCGGTGGAGATTATGGAGTCCGGCCCTGCGCTGCTGGCGCCGCGCATCCCGGAATGACGACGCTGAGGATATTCGCCGCCCAAGCTCACCGCTCCGTCAGCTTCAGTTCGATACGGCGGTTGCGCTTGTAGGCGTCTTCGGTGTCGGCGGTGTCGAGCGGCTGGAATTCGGCGAAGCCGGCGGCGACCAGGCGTTGTGCGGGCACGCCGAGTGAAATCAGATACTGCACCACCGAAATCGCCCGCGCGCTGGACAGCTCCCAGTTGGACTTGAACGCACCGGTAATCGGCCGCTTGTCGGTGTGCCCGTCGACCCGCACCACCCAGGGGATTTCCGCCGGGATCTTCTTGTCGAGCTCCTTCAGCGCATCGGCAACCTTATCGAGCTCGGCGCGGCCTTCCGGCAGCAGCACCGCCTGGCCGGTGTCGAAGAACACTTCGGACTGGAACACGAAGCGGTCGCCGACGATGCGGATGTCGGGGCGGTCACCCAGGATGGCGCGCAGCCGCCCGAAGAATTCCGAGCGATAGCGCGACAGCTCCTGCACCCGCTGCGCCAGCGCGACGTTCAGGCGCTGGCCGAGATCGGCGATCTTGTTCTGGGATTCCTTGCCGCGCTTCTCCGAGGCGTCGAGCGCCTCTTCGAGTGCGGCGAGCTGGCGGCGCAGCGCGGCGATCTGCTGGTTCAGCACCTCGACCTGGGCCAGCGCGCGGGCCGAGATCTGCTTTTCCGAGTCCAGCGCCTTGTTCAGTTCACCGGCACGGCCGGCGGCGTCGTTGCCGGCCCCGGCAAGGCCGTCGTACAGGCCCTTGACCCGGTCGCGCTCGCTTTCGGCGGCCGACAGCCCGGCGCGCATCTGGGCGAGCTGCTCCTCGAGATTGAGCTTGCCGAGTTTTTCCAGCGACAGGATGTCGTTGAGTTGGGCAATCTTGGCGTTCAGCTCGGCCAGCGCCTTGTCCTTGCCGGTGACCTCCTGCGACAGGAAGAACTGCACCACCAGGAACACGGTGAGCAGAAACACGATGCCGAGGATCAGCGTCGACAGCGCGTCGACGAAGCCGGGCCAGTAATTGAAGCCGGACTCCTGCCGGCGGCCGCGGGCCAGCGCCATCAGCTCTTCTCCGGCTGGCGCAGGTTCTTCTCCGGCCGTTGCACCAGGGCCGACAGCAGTTCCTTGATCTCGCGGTTCTGCTCGCCCTGGGCGTCGGCCCATTCGCGGATCATCTGCTGTTCGTTGCGCATATGCGCCACCAGACTCTGGATCGCATTGGCGAGGTTGGCCATCGCCGCCGTCGTGGCGCGATTGGCGCCGCCGTCTTCCAGCGTCAGCCGCAGCCGCTCCAGCGCGGCCTGCAGATCGGCGCTGCCCGCGAGCGCGCCGTCGCCCGCCGAACTGCGCACCGTCGAGGCCAGCCAGTCTTCGAGGTCGGTATAGAACCGGTTCTGGGCCTGGCTGGATTGCAGGTCGAGAAAACCAAGCACCAGCGAGCCGGCGAGTCCGAACAGCGACGACGAGAACGAGATCCCCATGCCGCCGAGCGGGGCGGCGAGGCCCTCCTTCAGCGTGTCGAACAGCGAGCCGGCGTCGCCGGTGACCTTCAGGCTGCCGATCACCCCGCCGATCGATCCGACGGTCTCGATCAGGCCCCAGAACGTGCCGAGCAGGCCGAGGAACACCAGCAGCCCGGTCATGTAGCGCGAGATGTCACGCGCCTCGTCGAGCCGGGTGGCGATCGAATCCAGAAGGTGCCGCATCGTTTGCGGCGAGATCGCGATCCGCCCGGAGCGTTCACCGCCCAGAATCGCCGCCATCGGCGCCAGCAGGCTCGGCCGCCGGTCGAGCGCCAGCCCGGGATCGCTGATGCGGAAGTTGTTGACCCAGGCGACCTCCGGATACAGCCGGATCACCTGGCGGAAGGCCAGCACGATGCCGATCAGCAGCACCGTGCCGATCAGGCCGTTGAGCCCGGGATTGGCCATGAACGCGGCCAGCACCTGCTTGTACAGCACCACCACGATCAGCGCGCACAGCACCAGGAATACCAGCATCCGCACCAGGAAGATTCGCGGCGACGACAGCTTGTCGAGTTCGATCTCCATCGCGTGGCGCGGGGAAGGGCCTGAAGCCATCGTCGGTTCGGTCTCCGGTTTGCCGGAAGCGGCTGTTTCACCCAATATGGCACAGCACGGCGCGGAAGAAAGCCGTTGCGGCGGTTATCCGCTTCCGCGTCGCGCTGGAACTCGAATCGAAACGCCGATGCGGTCCGGCACGTATCTGCAGGCGCAGCATGGCAGTCGAACGACGGGTGGATGATGACGGGTGTGTATCTCGGGGCGCTGGCGGGAATCGCGGTGGCGCTGGCGGTGTTGATGGCGGGTGCCTGGGTGGTGCAGCAGCGGACCGGCAATTCCGGCTGGGTCGACACCATCTGGACGTTCTCGCTCGGGCTCACCGGCGCAGCCGCTGCGCTGTGGCCGATTGGCGGCGTGGCGCCGGATGCGCGGCAATGGCTGGTGGCGGTGCTGGTCGCGGCGTGGTCGCTGCGGCTCGGCTCGCACATCGCGGCCCGAACCCGGCACATCACCGACGATCCGCGCTACGCCGCCTATGCCGCTCAGTGGGGTGCCGACGCGCCGAAGAAGATGTTCTTCTTCCTGCAGAACCAAGCCTACGGCACGATCCCGCTGGCGTTCGCGATCTTCGTCGCCGCCCATGCGCCGGCAGGCGGCCTGCGGCTCCAGGACTATCTTGGCGTGCTGATCCTGATCGCCGCGATCGCCGGGGAGGGGTTGGCCGACTCTCAGCTCAAGGCGTTCCGCGAAAATCCGGCCAACAAGGGCAAGGTGTGCGACGTCGGCCTGTGGGGCTGGTCGCGGCATCCGAACTACTTCTTCCAGTGGTTCGGCTGGCTGGCCTATCCGGTGATCGCGATCCCGTTCGCCGATCCGCTGTCCTATCTCTGGGGCTACGCCGCGCTGCTGGCACCGCTGTTCATGTACTGGATCCTGGTGTACGTCACCGGCATCCCGCCACTCGAGGAACAGATGCTGCAATCGCGCGGCGACCGCTATCGTGACTACCAGGCTCGAACCTCGATGTTCTTTCCCCTGCCACCCCGGCGCTCCGCCACGTCATGAGTGCTGTCGCCTCGCTGATCGATGCCGCCGAGCGGCTGCCGCTGCCGGACGCGGTGATCCGCCTCGGCATCCGGGCGCTGTGTGCGCGGACCGCGGCCAAGATGGCGCAGGGCAATCCGGCGACCGACGCCGCGTTCGCGCAGGCGATGGCCGAACGGGCGGTGGCCGAACACACCGATGCCGCCAACGCCCAGCACTACGAAGTGCCGGCGGCGTTCTTCGGCAAAGTGCTCGGGCCGCATCGCAAATACTCGTCCTGCTTCTATCGCGATGCCGAAACCGATCTGGCTCAAGCCGAGGCGGAGGCGCTACGGCTGACGATCGAGCACGCCGATCTGCGCGACGGCCAGGCGATTCTCGAACTTGGCTGCGGCTGGGGCTCGCTGTCGCTGGCGATGGCCGAGCGGTTCCCCGGCGCGCGGATTCTATCGGTGTCGAATTCGGCATCGCAGCGTGAATACATCGAGGCCGAGGCAACGGCGCGGCGCCTGACGAACCTGCGGGTCGTCACATGCGACATGAACGCCTTCGAACCGAACGAGACGTTCGATCGGGTGGTCTCGGTCGAGATGTTCGAGCACATGATGAACTGGCGCAAGCTGATGACCCGGATCCGCGGCTGGCTGAAGCCGGGCGGGCTGTTCTTCATGCACATCTTCAGCCATCGCCGCGGCGCCTATCTGTTCGACCGCGCCGATCGCGCCGACTGGATCGCACAGCATTTCTTCACCGGCGGGGTGATGCCGAGCCATCGGCTAATCCAGCAGTATGCCGATCTGTTCAAGATCGACGAGCAATGGCGCTGGAGCGGTCGTCACTACCAACGGACGGCGGAAGACTGGCTGGTCAATTTCGATCGTCACCGCGGTGAAATCGAAACTATCCTGCGGCCGGTCTATGGCGACGACACCGCACTGTGGATGCGGCGCTGGCGCTGGTTCTTTCTCGCCACCTCCGGCCTGTTCGGCTACGCTGACGGCGATGAATGGGGCGTTAGTCACTACCGCCTGAAGCCAGCGTGACGAGTCGCCCGAGGGGCGCGACGTGATGCCGCTCCCTGCCGGCTGCGAAGCTCGCTCCTGCCGCTGCGCCTCGCAAACCGGATCGCCGGGCCGAATTCACAACGCTGTGAGTAGCGGCGGCCGAGCTGCCCCGAGAGGCTCGAAATCCCGTTTAAGAAACAGCTAACTACATGGAACTAATCGGTTCTTGGTTGTAGCCGCGGCCTGGCAAAATTGATCCGGCGCAATGCGGGCAGCGGTACTTTCCGTAGTTTTGCCTTCGACGAAAGCAGGAGGTGTACCGTGTTTCTGGATTCTGTCGGATCGCTTGTGTTGTTCCTGACGTGCGCCGTCGGCCCTGCGTTGATCGCGTATCTGGTGGTGGACGACCTGTGGCGGAAGGCGACCCAGCGTGCCCAACCGCAGCCCCCGGCTCCGGTGGTCGTGGCGAAGCAGCCTGCGAAGCGTTCCGGCTGGTTCGCCTGGGCTAACTGAGTTCGGCGAACTGAGTTTCGCGTTCAAGACGGGCGCACCCGCCGTCGAACATTCCGGGTGCTCATCGCAAACAGTGAGGAAAGAGCCTTGACCATTGTTGCATTGATCGCAGCGATCTACGGGCTGGTCGGCCTGATCGGTCTGGTGGCCTTGATCATCAGCGGCCGCGAGGTCGTGGCGCAGAGCGCGCACTGGAAGCGCTTCGACGACGCCCATTATTGGGACGAAGCGGCTGAAGACTGGCGGCCGCACGAGCATACTGCGCGGCACGCGACGGCCTGATCGGACGTCACAGCGTCCTGCGCCGATCGACAAGCACAGACTTGAAAATTCGAAAGGCCGACATCTGCGACGGGCAGGTGCCGGCCTTTTCTTGTTTGCCGTTACTTGTCCTCGACGTATTCGAGAATGTCGCCCGGCTGACAGTCGAGCACCGCGCAGATGTGCGACAACGTCTCGAACCGGATGCCCTTCACTTTGCCTGATTTGAGCAACGAGACGTTCTGCTCGGTGATGCCGATCTGCACGGCCAGCTCCTTCGAGCGCATCTTTCGCTTCGCCAGCATCACGTCGAGATTGACCACGATCGCCATCGACTAGACGAAGCTCGCATTCTCGTCGGCGAGCCGCGTCGCCTCGCGCATCACCGCGGCGACCGCGACGAGCACGCCGCCGACGATCACCGAGACGTAATCGTTGCTCGAGAAGGTCAGCACCAGCAGCCGCTGCCCCGGCGGATTGCCAAGCGACAGTGCCAGCGCCAAAGCGGTTGCCGTGATCGGGCCGAGCGCGCCCTGCGCCAGCACCGCGATGCCGAAGCGCTGCAGGTGGGTTGCGGCTGTGGCGGTGAAGACCTGGCCGCGGGCGAACTCGGCGAACAGTGCCCGCACATTCAACAGCCCCCACAGCATCACAGCAATCGGCACGGCGATGATGATCGCCGCCACCGCCTGATTGCCGGCGTCGAGCGGCAGTCGATTGCCAATTTCGCCGAGCTTCGCCAGCAGCAGATTGCGTGCCCAGCTCGGCACGACGAAGGCGGCGCAGACAAGCGCGACGATCAGCACGATTCCGACCGTGGTCACCCATTCCATTGCCCGTGACAGTCGCACCAGCTTCTCCGACGCGGGGGCGGTCAGTCCGATCGGGGGGCTTGATAGTCGCGCTTGCATTGAGCTTCTCCGTCGTCTATTGCGAGATTTAATTATCGTAAAACGATAATTTATCATCGTCAAGATAGGATGAGCGTCATGCGCTTCCCGACTTCGTTCAAATTCGCCGCGGCTGTCCTGTGGCTCGGCGCTCTCACAGCCTGCAGTTCCATCCCGGTCACCACGATGGTCAAGCTGGCTCGCACCGATCTTTCGGCGACCGATCCCTCGGCGCTTCGCATCGCGGTCCGGCTGCCGCAGGGATTGCGCCCGCGCCGCGTGACGCTGCGGATCACCATCGCGGTGGGCTCCGACAAGCGCGAGGAGGCGTTCGTGCTCACCGAGCTCGACGATCCAGCCGAGCTGCTGTCCCTGGCGGGCGAGGTGACGAACGGCACCATGATTTACGCCTTCCGGATCGCGCCGGCGGATGTGCCGAAACTGCTGGCCGTTCGCGACCAAATGGCCGCTCACAAGGCGAAGGGCGAACGCGGCTCGCTGACGATCGGCGTCGGCGCCGAAGCGTGCCGCATCGGCGCGCTGCCGGCGAGGACGCTGATCACCACCTATCTGAAGACCGAGCAGCCCGGCGACTTCTTCCCGCTGACGCGAGATATCGACCTGCGCAAGGATGTACCGAAAGAGGCCGTGCCGGAACGCATTCCGCTGTGCGGGTAGCTTTTTCGACTCGGACGCTCGCTCTCGTCATTGCGAGCGAAGCGAAGCAATCCAGCTCAGTGTACGGAGATGGATTGCTTCGTCGCTTCGCTCCTCGCAATGACGGTGGAGCTGTTGCGCGGGAGCAGGTGCTACTTGAAAGGCTCAGCTTTTCGGGCTGGTCGGCGGCGTGTCGTCGGACCATTCGGGCGCGGATAATTCCAGATCGTGCAGCCCGAGCAGCCCGATCGCGCGCAGGGCCATGTGGTCGATCATTTCCGAGATCGAGCGCGGCCGCTGATAGAACGCCGGCGACAGCGGCGCCACGATGGCGCCGATTTCGGTCGCCTGTGCCATGCTGCGGATATGCCCCAGATGCAGCGGCGTCTCGCGCAGCATCAGCACCAGCCGGCGGCGCTCCTTGAGCTGGACGTCGGCAGCGCGGACGAGAAGGTTGTCGAGATCGCCATGGGCGATCGCCGACAGGGTGCGGATCGAGCACGGCGCAACGATCATGCCGGAGGTGCGGAACGAGCCGGAGGCGATGCTGGCGCCGACGTCGTCGATGTCGTGGTGGCGATGCACCAGGTCGATGGCGTGTTCGAGCGCGTTTGTTCCGACCTCGTAGGCGATGGTCCGCCGCGCAGCTTTCGACACCACAAGATGTACTTCGCAGTCGACCGAAGCGAGCAGTTCGATTACGCGCAGCCCCACCGCGGCGCCGGAGGCACCGCTGATGCCGACCGCGATGCGGTGCTGCGCGCTCACCGGATCAGCCGGCGTTGACCGGCCGCCGGCTGATGTCCCGGCGACAGCCCGAGGCTCGACCACATCGCGTCGACCCGCTCGACTACGTCCTTGTCCATCTCGAGCACCTTCCCCCATTCCCGCTCGGTCTCGGTGCCGATCTTGTTGGTGGCGTCGATCCCCAGTTTTCCGCCGAGGCCGGATTTCGGCGAAGCGAAGTCCAGATAATCGATCGGCGTGTCGCTGATGGCAACCATATCGCGCGAGGTGTCGCACCGTGTCGACACCGCCCACATCACGTCGGCCCAGTCGCGGACGTCGACGTCGTCGTCGACGATGATCAGCAGCTTGGTGTAGCTGAACTGCGGCAGCATCGACCACAGCCCCATCATCAGCCGGCGCGCCTGGCCGGGGTAGCGCTTCTTGATCGAGGCGACCGCGATCCGGTACGAGCACGCCTCCGGCGGCAGCCACAGGTCGACGATCTCGGGGAATTGCCGCCGCGCGACGGGCAGAAACACATCGTTGAACGCTTCGCCGAGCCGCGACGGCTCGTCCGGCGGCCGGCCCGTATAGGTCGACAGATAGATCGGATGCCGCCGCATCGTGATGGCGGTGATCCGCATCACCGGGAATTCCTCGACCGCGTTGTAATAGCCGGTGTGGTCGCCATACGGCCCCTCCGGCGCTGTCTCGGTCGGCGACACGTAGCCTTCGAGCACGATCTCGGCGTCGGCCGGCACGCTGATCGGAATGGTCAGGCACGGCGTCAGGCTCGGCCGCTCGCCGCCGAGCAGGCCGGCGAACTTGATCTCCGACACCGTCTCCGGCAGCGGCAGCACCGCCGAGAGAATCATCGACGGATCGGCGCCGATCACGATCGCGACCGGCATCTCGCGCTTCTCGGCCTTCCACTGGTGGTGGTGCTTGGCGCCGCCGCGATGCGCCAGCCAGCGCATGATGAGGCGGTCCTTGCCCAGCACCTGCATCCGATAGACGCCGACATTGTCGGTGCCGTGCGCGCCGGGCGGCGGCTTGGTGAAGACGAGGCCCCAGGTGATCAGTGGCGCCGGCTCTCCGGGCCAGGGGATCTGCACCGGCAGCCGGCCGAGATCGACCGCATCGCCGGTCAGCACCACCTCCTGCACCGGCGCGGATTTCGCCAGCTTCGGCCGCATCGCCAGCGCGGCCTTGGCCATTGGCAATTTGCTGAGCGCATCTGTGAGACTCTGCGGCGGCGCCGGCTCGCGCATTTCGGCGAGCGCCTCGCCGAGCCGCGACAGGTTCTCCGGCAGGATGCCGAGGCCCCAGGCCACTCGCTCGACCGTGCCGAACAGATTGACCAGAATCGGCATCTCGGAAGCCGTGCCGTCGGCCTTGATCGGATTTTCGATCAGGAGCGCCGGCCCGCTGGCGTGCAGCACACGGCGATGAATTTCTGTGAGGTCGTGGACCACCGACACCGGCTTACGGATGCGGTGCAATTGTCCGCGGGATTCGAGATAGGCGCTGAACGCCCGCAGATCCGGAAAGGGCGGTTTGACGCGGTTCAGCATGATGTCTCCCTGGGGAGACCACTGGTCAGCACTTGCCATCGACCCTGTCTTTGATCAGGCGCAAAGAAGTACCGTCGGGGCCGGGCTACGCGAATTGTTCACGATAAGGTGGCCCATGTCGGTATCCAATTCATCCGTCTCCAGGATGCCCGCGCCGCTTGCCCTCGCGACGCGGGTGTTGCCGCTGTTGCCGCTGCAGGTGTTGCTCGGAATCTGCTTGCGCGAAATTCGCGCGCGCCATCCCCGGATCTTCGATCGCCTCGGTCCGCACACCGGCAAGCGTTACGGCCTCGCGCCGACCGATCTGCCGATCGCGTTCGTGCTCGAGCCGCGGCGGATGAATCCGCGGGTTACGGTCGTGCGCACGCTGCCCACCAACATCCACGCACGGATCGCAGGTCCGCTGTCGGCGCTGATCGGCATGACCGACGGCTCCTATGACGGCGACGCGCTGTTCTTCTCGCGCGACATCGAAATCGACGGCGACATGGAAGCGGTGGTCGCGCTGCGCAATGCGATCGACGATTCCCGCGTCGACTTCCTGAAAGAGTCGGTGGCGTGGTTTGGCCCGCTGGCGGCGCCGATCGAACGGATCTTGCGCAGCCTGGTCGGCGCGCAGCCTGGTTATCGCGAAGAGCTGGGTGTCGGAGGCGGAGGTTAGAGCATGGAACTGATCTGTCCCGCTGGCACGCCTGCGGCGCTGCACGATGCCGTCGCAGCAGGTGCCGATTCGATCTATTGCGGTTTCAACGACGAAACCAACGCCCGCAACTTCCCGGGGCTGAACTTCAGCCGCGAGGAAATGCGTGAGTCGATCGCGCACGCGCATCGCTACGGCACCAAGGTGCTGGTGGCGATCAACACCTTCGCCCGCGCCGGCAATGTCGAGCTGTGGCAGCGCGCGGTCGACGACGCGGTCGAAGCCGAGGCCGACGCACTGATCCTCGCCGACGTCGGCGTGATGGATTACTGCGCCAAGACCCATCCGGAGCAGCGGCTGCACGTTTCGGTGCAGGCGGCGGCCGCCAATCCGGATTCGATCCGGTTCTATGTCGACAGCTTCAACGCCCAGCGTGTGGTGCTGCCGCGCGTGCTCAGCGTGCAGGAAATCGCTGCGATCACCAAAGAGGTGAAAGTCGAGACCGAGGTCTTCATCTTCGGCGGCCTGTGCGTGATGGAGGAGGGCCGCTGCTCGCTGTCGTCCTACGCCACCGGCAAGTCGCCCAACATGGACGGCGTGTGTTCGCCGGCGGCCTCGATCCAGTATCGCGAGCAGAACGGCTCGCTGGTGTCGCGGCTCGGTGAGTTCACCATCAACAAATTCGCCAAGGGCGAGGCTGCGGCGTATCCGACGCTGTGCAAGGGCCGCTACCAGACCGACGAAGGCTGCGGCTATCTGTTCGAAGACCCGGCCAGCCTCGATGCCACCACGATGCTGCCGGACCTGCGCGCCGCCGGCGTTGCGGCGCTGAAGATCGAAGGCCGCCAGCGCGGCCGGGCCTATATCGAGCGGGTGGTGAAGACCTTCAAGGACGTGCTCGCCGCGCTCGACGAGGGGCGGCCGCTGCCGGTCGACGCACTGCGCGGCCTGACCGAAGGCCAATCCACCACCACCGGCGCCTACAAGAAGACCTGGCGCTAAGGAGCAGGCGCTGACGTCCGTCGGCGCCGAGTGATTTTTCGCGAACCACAGCGAGGCTACTCCCATGCAACTCACGCTTGGACCGGTGCTGTTCAACTGGAAGCCGGAAGAGTGGCGCGACTTCTATTTCCGCATCGCCGACGAAGCGCCGGTCGACACCGTCGTGGTCGGCGAGGTGGTGTGCTCGAAGCGCCAGCCGTTCCTTGAGGAGCACATCCCGGCGGTGGTCGAACGCCTCGCCGGCGCCGGCAAGAAAGTGCTGATGGGCTCGCTGGTGCTGATGTCGCTGCCGCGCGAACGCAAGGCGATGGCCGAGCTCGCCGCCGACGACGGCTTCATGATGGAGGTCAACGACCTCTCCTGCCTCGGCATGCTCGGCGGCAAGGCGCATGCGATCGGTCCGTTCGTCAACATCTACAACGAGGCGACCGCGGCGTATTTCGCCTCGCGCGGCGCCAGCCGCATTTGCTTGCCGCCGGAGCTCCCGCTGTCGGCGATCCGCAGCATCGCCAAGTCGCTGCCCAACGTGTCGTTCGAGGTGTTCTCGTTCGGTCGCGTACCGCTGGCGATCTCGGCGCGCTGCTATCATGCCCGGCTCAACAAGCTGGCGAAGGACAATTGCAAGTTCGTCTGCGAGCAGGACCCCGACGGTCTCGCCGTGACCACGCTCGACGACGAGCCGTTCCTGGCGATGAACGGCGTGCAGACGCTGTCCTACACCTGCGCCAGCCTGCTCGGCGACATCGACAAGCTCAAGGACGCCGGCGTCTCCTCGATGCGCCTGTCGCCGCAGCAGTGCGACATGGTGGCGGTCGCTAAACTGTATCGCGACGTGATCGACGGCAAGCTCGCCGTCGCCGAAGGCGCTCAGAACCTCGATCAGCTCTATCCGCTGAAGAAGTCCAACGGCTTCCTTTTCTCGAAGCCGGGTGCGGCGTTCATCACCGACGGTGGTGACGTGCGCCGGATCGTGCCGGCGGCGTGAGGCCGGCTCCTATTTGAAGTCCGGCGCCGTCTCCACACAACAACCGTCATCCTCCGCGTATGCGGAGGATCCAGTACGGTGGTGCGCTGATTCTTGAAGCAAAGCTCTAAAATACTGGATCGCCCGCCTGCGCGGGCGATGACGACCTTTGGTGTGGCAATGTGGAGCACCACGCTGCCACGTCATGCTCGGGCTTGATCCGCCTACGGGGCGAAGCCCCTTCGGCGCGGCGAAGGCCCGCGCATCCATCCGCGCGTGAGGGCGTGCTCGACGGCATCATCTGAAGACGTTGGGTCGCAGGGTCGAGCCCGGCGATGACGACCGTTCAGGGGTAGCCTTTTACGATCGGCGCCTGCTCTGCGTCTCAGCTCAGCGGCTTCAGGATCCGCACCAGCTCGGCGTGGATGGTTTCGTTGCCGCAGACGATATCGCCGGTCTTGAGCACGTCGCCGCCGTTGATGTCGCCGACGGTGCCGCCGGCTTCGCGGATCATCACGATGCCGGCCGCGATGTCCCAGGGCGACAAGTCGCGTTCCCAGAAGCCATCGAAGCGGCCGGCCGCGACCGCGGCGAGGTCGAGCGAGGCGGTGCCGAACCGGCGCATGCCGGCGACCTTCGGCTGCAGAGCCGCCATCTCGCGCTGGTTCTGTGCGAAGTTGCCGCGGCCGAGATGCGGCAGGCCGCAGCCGATCACGCAGTCGGGAAGTTCGCGGCGGTTGGCGACGCGCAGGCGGGTATCGTTGAGGAAGGCGCCCTTGCCGCGCTCGGCGATGTAGAGCTCCTCATTGGCCGGATTGTAGATCACGCCGGCGATCATCGTGCCCTCGCGCTCGAGCCCGATCGAGATCGCGAAATGCGGGATGCCGTGCAGGAAGTTGGTGGTGCCGTCGAGCGGATCGACGATCCAGCGATGACTCTTGTCGGCGCCTTCGCGCACGCCGCCTTCCTCGCCGAGGAAGCCGTAGCCCGGCCGTGCCTTCGACAGGTCCTCGTACAGCATCTCTTCGGCGCGTTTGTCGGCGCGGGACACGAAGTTCGCCGGCCCCTTCAGCGACACCTGGAGATTCTCGATCTCGCCGAAGTCGCGCTTGAGGCTGCGGCCGGCGCGGCGCGCGGCCTTGACCATGACGTTGATGAGGGCGGAATGGATCATGGTCTGGTCTCGTAACGACCTGCGAACGGGTCCGGTCTGGAAGGGATTGTGAGGGGATTGCCGCCGAAGGGGTGCCCTTTGCGGCGGGCGGCGTCAACCCGGATCATTTGCCTCCGCCGATCCAGTTGCGCGCCGCTTCCTCGGCCTTGGCGCGATCTTCGGCCGGCATTTGCGCCAGCGTCTGGTCGAGCAGCAGATCGCCCTTGCCGGCGGTCTTGGCGACCAGATGCCACTTCATCGCCTCGACGATGTCGCGCGTCGCCCCTTGGCCCGTGACCAGCACATGGGCGAGGCGGTTCTGGGCGATCGGGTTGTTGGCGCGTGCGGCCTTGCGCAGCAGCGCCACGGCGGCCGGCTCGTTCTTGGGAGTGCCGGTGCCGTTGTACAGCGCGATCGCGTATTCGACCTGGGCCGGGACGTTGCCGGCAAGCGCGGCGGCCTGCAGCAGCCGCACCGACTGCTCGATGTTCTTGGGGACGCCGGTGCCCTCTTTGTAGAAAGTCGCCAGCGCGTATTGGGCTTCCGGGTTGCCGGCGTCGGCGGCGATCCTGAGCAGCTCGGCGGCGCGCTTGACGTCCTGCGGGAAAGTCTGGCCGTCGAGATAGAGCAGGGCCAGATTGTAGGCCGCCTTCGGTTCGCCGAGCTTGGCGGCCTGCGCCAGCCATTTGGCGGCTTCCTCGCGGTTCGGCGGGCCGCCGCGGCCGCCCATCCGCGCCATCGCGAGCGCGAACATTGCCTCGCGGTCGCCGAGATCGGCCGCGCGCGCGTACCACTCGACCGCCTTCTTGTAGTCGCGCTTGACCCCGAGAGCGTTGGCGTAGAGCTCGCCCAGCATGGTCATGGCTTTGGCGTCATTGTCGGCGGCGCGCTTCTGCGCCAGCTCGAATGCCGTCTTGTAGAAGCCGCGTTGATAGGCGCCGTAGACCAGATCGACGTTGGGATCGTCGACTTCGGCCGCGCCGGCGCCATTGGCGGCCTTGGCGTCGGACTTGTCGGCCGGCTTCTTGTCCTTGTCTTTCGCCTGTGCGGCGGGGGCCTTGGCAGCAGCCGGCGGCCTGGGCTTCGGCTTCTCCGGCTCCAGTGGCTTCGGGAACGGATTCGCAGAAGACGGCGGCGACAGCGAGATCTGCGCTGTGGCGCCGGTAGCAAACAGCAGCGAAGCCGCAACAATCGCGAATGCGCGCAGCGCCTTCATCGTCGAATCCAATGTGTCATTGCCGGGGGGCGGCAGCGAAGCCTTGGCGCAGCGCTTCGCCGGCGTCCGCCAGCGCGGCCGTGGGATCGTCGGCGCTCCAGATGAAGTCGCCCACCAGCACGAAATCGGCACCTGCTGTGGCGAATTGATGGACTTCGTCGCGGCTCGTCGCATAGCCGATGCACGGCGGCTCGAACAGTTCCGCCCACCAGTCCAGCCGCTCGGCGATCGCGTCCGCCGAAGGCCTGGTACCGTCGGTTCCAGGCTCCCCGAACAGCACGTAATCGGCCCCGATCTCGCCGGCGATCATCGAATCGTGGCGGGTTTCCAGCCCGCCGACACCGGCGATGCGGGACGGCTGCAATTGCGGCAGCCATTCTTGCATCGCTGTGATGCCGGTCAGATGCGCCCCGTCGGCGCCGCCGCGGGCCACCAGATCGGCGTGGCCGTCGACCAGGAGTGCCGCGCCGCCTGCCTGCACCACCGGTGCCACCGCCTTGATTCGCGACGTCAGGGTGCGCGGATCGGACGGTTCCAGCCGCAGCAGCACCGCCGCCACATCGGCGGCGGCGAGCAGCTTCGGCAGGGCCCCGACAATGGCGGCGGGATCGGCGATCACCGGCGTCGCCAGATACAGGCGCGGCGCCGGACGCGATGGGGCGGGCTTGGCGTTCATTGCGGCTCAGGCGGCCTTCTTGGTTTCGAGCTCGGCGCTCCACTCGCCCTTGGCGGCGAGCGAATTCATCCGGGCCCGGTGCGTGAACGCGGCCTGACCGGCCGCGATGTTCTCGGCCTTGCCCGACCACGCCTTCTGCGGCGCCGCTTGCAGCGCGCGACCGTAAGAGAAGGTGAGGCCCCAGGGCAGGCCGCCGATCTTGTTCATGGCATCGAGGTGCGCCGTGGCTTCTTCGTCCGACTGGCCGCCGGACAGGAAGGCGATGCCCGGCACCGCCGACGGCACGCATGCCTTCAGCAGTTTCACGGTTTTTTCGGCGACTTCCTGCACCGACGCCTTCTTAGCCGATTTCTTGCCCGGAACCGCCATGTTCGGCTTCAGGATCATGCCTTCGAGGGCGACGCGCTGGAAGTAGAGTTGCTGGAAGGTTTCCTTCAGCACCCATTCGGTGACGTTGTAGCAGGTGTCGATGTCGTGGGCGCCGTCCATCAGCACCTCGGGCTCGACGATCGGCACGATCTGTGCCTGCTGGCACAGCGCCGCATAGCGCGCCAGCGCGTGGGCGTTGGTCATGATCGCGGTGTGGGTCGGCACGCCGCGGGCGGTGTCGATGTCGATCACGGCGCGCCATTTCGCGAAGCGGGCGCCCTGCTTGTAGTACTTGGCGAGCCGTTCGGCGAGCTTGTCGAGGCCGACCGTGATGGTCTCGCCCGGGCAGTTCGGCAGCGGCTGGGTGCCCTCGTCGACCTTGATGCCGGGAATGCTGCCGGCCTGCTCGATCAGCTTCACCAGCGGAGTGCCGTCGGCGGCGTTCTGCCAGATCGTCTCGTCGTACAGGATCACGCCGGAGACGTAGTCGCTCATCGCTTCCTTGGAACGGAACAGCATCTCGCGATAGTCGCGGCGGTTGGTCTCGGTCGACTCCACCCCGATCACGTCGAACCGCTTCTTGATCGTCCCCGACGACTCGTCGGCGGCGAGAATGCCTTTGCCGGGCGCGACCATGGCGCGAGCGATCTGGTTCAAGTCAGCGAGGTTCATCGCGTTTCTCCTTTGGCTGTTCTTGTTGAGGTGGGAAGCCGTTCGGACAGGGTCTTAGACAATGCCGAGGAAGATGGCGAGGGCACGATTGACCGCGGCCATGTCGTTGGTGGAGAGGGAACCGATCCGTCGACCGACCCGGCGCCGCGCGACCGCCGTGATCTTATCCACCATGATCTGCGACCGTTGCAGGAGGCCATTATCCGGGGTCGGCTCGACCGCAAGGCGGATCGCCGGGATATCGCGCAGTTCAGTTGTGAGGGGCAAAACTGCGAGCGAGGGGACCTCCTCGAAATCGTCGACCTGCACCACGACGGCAGGCCTTGGCTTACCGTAATCGCCCTGCATCGCGACCAGAACGACGTCGCCTCGGGTCACTTCCAGCCTTCTGGATCAAACCAGTCTTCAGTTTCGGCCAGGATCTGTTGTTCGTGCGGATCGTTCTTGAGCAGCAGGCACTGCCGCCTGATCTTGGCCTTGTATTCCGGCGAGTTGTAGTCGTCCGGGACCCAGATCGTCACCGGCTTTAGCCCCATCGCCTTCATCTTCTCGCGGTGGCGGCGGACGCGCTCGGCGGTGGCGCTGGGCGGCTTAGCCGCTGTGCCGGGGCGGCGCGTGATCTTTGCCCCCGCAGGCTTGTCGACCGGCTTGTCCATCGCGGCAATCCCCTCCAACCGGAGCGTTACATGTAACGCAAGATAGGCTCCGGCGGAGGTGGTCGCAAGCCGGCGCCGCGATGGGCGCCGGCGAGACGGATCACTTGACCCGCAGCACTTCCACGCCCGGCAGCGGCTTGCCTTCCATCCACTCCAGGAAGGCGCCGCCGGCGGTCGAGATGTAGGTGAAGTCGTCAGCGACGCCGGCATGGTTGAGCGCTGCGACGGTGTCGCCGCCGCCGGCGACCGACACCAGTTTGCCGGCCTTGGTCCGCTTGGCGGCATGCTTGGCGGCTTCGACTGTGCCCTTGTCGAACGGCGTCAGTTCGAATGCGCCGACCGGGCCGTTCCACACCAGGGTGGCGGCGTCGTCGATCGCGGCGTGGATGCGCTCGATCGAGCGCGGGCCAACGTCGAGGATCATGCCGTCGGCCGGGATCGCGTCGAGCCCGTAGGCGAACGACGGCGCATTGGCCTCGAAGTGATACGCCACGGTGGCGTCCACGGGGAGGATGATGGCGCAGTTGGCGGCCTCGGCCTTGTTCATGATCCGCAGCGCGGTTTCCGCCAGATCCTTCTCGCACAACGACTTGCCGACCTTGACGCCCTGGGCGTGCAGGAAGGTGTTGGCCATGCCGCCGCCGATCACCAGCGCCTGCACCTTGGTGACCAGGTTTTCGAGAAGATCGATCTTGCTCGACACCTTGGCGCCGCCGACGATCGCGATCACCGGTTTGGTCGGCGCTTCCAGCGCCTTGTTCAGCGCGATCAGCTCGGCCTGCATGGTGCGGCCCGCATAGGCCGGCAGCTTGTGGCCGAGGCCTTCGGTAGTGGCGTGGGCGCGGTGCGCGGCCGAGAACGCGTCGTTGACCCAGATGTCGCCGAGCTCGGCCAGCTTCTCCACGAACGCCGGATCGTTCTTCTCTTCCTCGGGATGGAAGCGGGTGTTTTCCAGGCACAGGATATCGCCGTCGGTCATCGCGGCGATCGCCTTGGCGGCGGGCTCGCCGATGCAGTCCTCGGCAAAGCCGACCGGCTTCTTGATGACGTCAGCGAGCGCGGCCGCGACCGGCTTCAGCGAATTCTTGTCGTCGCGTCCCTTCGGCCGGCCGAAATGCGCCAGCAGAATCACCTTGCCGCCCTTGGATGCGATCTCGGTGATGGTCGGCGCCACGCGCTCGAGGCGGGTGGTGTCGGTCACCTTGCCGGCGTCCATCGGCACGTTGAGGTCGACGCGCAGCAGGACGCGTTTGCCCTTCACATCGACGTCGTCGAGGGTGCGGAATGATTTGGTCATGATGAACCCTGTGTGTGGGGCCCATCCTTCGAGACGCCTCGCTGCGCTCGGCTCCCTCAGGATGAGGGTTTCGCAAGCGGCGAGGAGATCATCTCCTCGCGCCATGTCACTATCCTCATGGTGAGAAGCGGGCCGATGATGCCCGCATCCCGAACCATGAGTTACGGGTATCAGATCCTCAGATCAGCTTGCCCATCGCGACGGCGGTGTCGGCCATGCGGTTGGAGAAGCCCCACTCGTTGTCGTACCAAGACATCACGCGCACCAGCGTGCCGTTCTGCACCTTGGTCTGGTCCATGTGGAAGGTCGACGAGTGCGGATCGTGGTTGAAGTCGATCGAGACGTTCGGCGCGTTGGTGTAGCCGAGGATGCCCTTCAGCTCCTGCTCGGCGGCGCGCTTGATCGCGTCGTTGATCTCTTCCTTGGTGGTGGCCTTCTTGGCGATGACCTTGAGGTCTACCACCGAGACGTTCGGGGTCGGCACGCGGATCGCGACGCCGTCGAGCTTGCCCTTCAGTTCAGGAAGCACCAGGCCGATCGCCTTGGCGGCGCCGGTCGAGGTCGGGATCATCGACATCGCCGCGGCGCGGCCGCGGTAGAGATCCTTGTGCATGGTGTCCAGCGTCGGCTGGTCGCCAGTGTAGGCGTGGATCGTGGTCATGAAGCCGGTTTCGATGCCGACGGTGTCGTTGAGCACCTTGGCGACCGGAGCCAGACAGTTCGTGGTGCAAGAACCGTTCGACACCACCATGTGGTCCTTGGTCAGGGTGTCGTGGTTGACGCCGTAAACGATGGTGGCATCAGCGCCGTCCGACGGAGCCGAGACGAGGACGCGCTTGGCGCCGGCGGTCAACAGCGCGGCAGCCTTGTCGCGCGCGGTGAAGATGCCGGTGCATTCCAGCGCGATGTCGACGCCGAGATCCTTGTAGGGCAGCGCCGACGGATCCTTGATCGCCGTCACCTTGATCTTGCCGCGGCCGGCATCGATGGTGTCGCCGTCGACCTTCACCTCAAACGGAAAGCGGCCGTGGACCGAGTCGAAGCGCAGCAGATGGGCATTGGTCTCGACCGGGCCGAGATCGTTGATCGCAACGACTTCGATATCCTTACGGCCGGACTCGTAGATCGCCCGCAGAACATTGCGGCCGATACGGCCAAACCCATTGATCGCGACCCGGACTGCCATCCAATTTCTCCTCGCTGCAGATGATTTTCAGTTCTATGACGGGGCGCTCCCCGTACTCTTGCGCGGTTTCATGCCCAAAATACCGAGCGGTTGCAATCCGCTCGTTCATGATTCAGATCAAAGACTTACCGCGGGCGCGGCTCACCTGATGCGGTGAACTGCCGCGCCCGACGAAATTGCGCGATCCTTAATCGCCCGTCGGTGAGCGCCGCGTTATTAGGCGCTGAGTCGACGCTTAGCGGCGTCCGCTACCGCTTCCGCGGTGATTCCGAAGTGCTTGTAGAGGTCCTTGGCCGGTGCGCTCGCGCCGAAGCCGGTCATGCCGACGAAGCCGCCGTCCGGGCCGATCACCGCATCCCAGCCGAACCGCACCGCCGCTTCGACCGCAACCTTGACCGGCGCATCGCCGATGATCGCGGCGCGGGTCGCGTCGTCCTGGGCCAGCAGCAGATCGAGCGACGGCACCGAGACGACGCGGGCGGCGACGCCCTGCACTTCGAGCAGTTTCTGTGCCGCGACGGCGATCTCGACCTCGGAGCCGGTGGCGAAGATCGACACCTGCGCCTTGCCGGGCGCCGGGATCAGCTCATAGCCGCCCGTGGCGCTGAGGTTGGCCTCGGACGTTGCGGTGCGCACCTGAGCCAGGTTCTGTCGCGACAGCGCCAGCACGGTCGGCCCCTTGGTGTTCTCCAGCGCGAGCTGCCAGCACTCGGCGGTTTCCACTGCATCGGCGGGGCGGAACACCCGCATGTTCGGCATCGCCCGCAGCGCGGCGAGATGCTCGACCGGCTGATGGGTCGGGCCGTCTTCGCCGAGCCCGATCGAATCGTGGGTCATGATGTAGACCACCGGCACATGCGACAGCGCCGCGACCCGCATCGACGGGCGGGCGTAGTCGGTGAAGCACAGGAAGGTGCCGCCGGCCGGCGCGAAGCCGCCGTGCAGCGCGAGGCCGTTCATGGCTGCCGCCATACCCATCTCGCGGATGCCGTAATGGATGTAACGGCCGGAGAAATCGTCCGGTGTGACGTCCTTGGCCTGCTTGACGCGGGTGTTGTTGGAGGGCGTCAGGTCGGCGGAGCCCAGCAGCAACTCCGGCACCACCGGCGTCAGCGCCTCGAGCGCGAGTTCGCTGGCTTTGCGGGTGGCGATGGTCTGAGGCTCTGCGACGAGCTTGTCCTTCAGCGCGCGGATCGCGTCCGCAATCGCCGCCGGCCGCTTGCGGTCGATCACCCGGCGCTTGAATTCGTCGCGCTTGTCCGCCGGCAGCGCGTCGAGCCGCGCCAGCCAGTCGGCGCGTGCCGAGGCGCCTTGCTTGCCGGCGTTGCGCCAGGCACCGAGCACGTCGTCGGGAATCTCGAACGGGCCGTAATCCCAGCCGAGCGCCTTCTTCGCGCCGGCGAGTTCTTCGGCCCCAAGCGGTTCGCCATGGGCTTTCGAGGTTCCGGCCTTGTGCGGCGCGCCGAACCCAATCGTGGTCTTGCAGGCGATCATGGTCGGCCGATCGGAGGCCTGGGCCTTGCGGATCGCGTCGGCGATCGCCTGGTGATCGTGGCCGTCGATCCGGAACGAATTCCAGCCATGCGCCTGAAAGCGCGCGACCTGATCGACATTGTCGGTCAGCGACAGTGGGCCGTCGATCGAGATGCCGTTGTCGTCGTACAGAAAGATCAGCTTCGACAGCTTGAGATGACCGGCCAGCGCGATCGCCTCGTGACTGACGCCTTCCATCAGGTCGCCATCGGAGCACAGCACGTAGGTGTAGTGATCGACGATATCGCCGAATTCGGCCTGCAGCAGGCGCTCCGCCAGCGCGGTGCCGACCGAGGACGCCACACCCTGACCCAGCGGGCCGGTGGTGGTCTCGACCGATGAGGTAATGCAATTCTCAGGATGGCCCGGGGTTTTGGAGTCGAGCTGGCGGAAGTTCTTGATCTGATCCAGCGTCATCTCCTCGTTACCGGTGAGGTAGAGGAGCGCATAGAGCAGCATCGAGCCGTGGCCGGCAGAGAGGATGAAGCGGTCGCGGTCCGGCCAATGCGGCTCGGCCGCATCGAACTTCAAAAACTGCGTCCACAGCACGGTCGCGACGTCAGCGGCGCCCATCGGCAGGCCGGGATGGCCGGATTTTGCTTTCTCCACGGCGTCCATCGCGAGCGCCCGGACTGCGTTTGCCATACGGGATTGATCGACCTGCGCCATGATTGAAACCGCCTGAAATTGAGGTTGCCGGTAGTCCGATGGAATCGGACCGTGCCCTGCCTCCGTGGCAAGGCGATGAACAGAACAGATGGGGCTGAACAGCCGGGGAAGCCAGTCCGCATAGCACCCGATACCGCTACGGCCAACTCGGCGGCCCGGAATCGGAGCCGAAACCGGCGCTTTGCAGTGCATAGTTCTGTGGCAGCGTTGCGCTGGGCTTCCTCGCCACGTAAATTTCGCGCTCTAAAGGCTTGTTCAATCGTGGCTTTTATTGGGGGCCGGCAAGGCCTCGGGTGTGGGAGATTGCGAGGGGTCGCGCAACGAGCATGACGGATCGTCCTGCCCACGGTTCCATCGCTTCCGATCAGGCTCCGGCCGAGATCGTCGCAGCGGCGCGTCGCCTTGCCGCGGCGCTCGAAGCGCTGGAAAGCGCGGTAGAACGGCGTGCCGAGGCCGATCGCGACGAGGACGAGCTGGCGTCGCGGATTCAGGCGCTCGGCGCCGACCGGTCGCGGCTCGCCGACGAGCTAGACGGTGCGCTGGTGCGCAGCCGCAAGCTGGAACGGGTCAACCGCGAGATTGCGCAGCGGCTCGACTCGGCCATCGACACCATCCGTCAGGTGCTCGACGCCGAAGCGGGCGATCCACAGCCGGCCGAGGAGGAGTCATGAGCTCGAGCGACTCCGCTGGGTCCGCCAACCACGTCAGCGTCACCATCAACGGCCGGCAATACCGGATGGCCTGCGAGCCGGGCCAGGAGCCGCAACTGCTCGGGCTAGCTGAAAATCTCGAGACGCGGATTCAGAGTCTGCGCGGCCGGTTCGGCGAGATCGGCGATGCGCGGCTGACCGTGATGGCGGCGTTGATGATGGCCGACGAACTGCTCGACGCGCATGGCCGCATCGCCGCCTTGCAGCAGGAAGTGGAAGCCTTGCGCAACGATCGTGCGGCTTCGCTGGATCGCACGGTGACCACCAACCGCGCCGTCGCCGCCGCACTGAACAGCGCCGCCGAACGCATCGAGCGCACCACCCAGGTCCTCAACCGCACCATCGGCGGCGGCATCGCGATCGGGTAGTTGTTACTCCGTCATTCCGGGGCACGCGCAGAGCGCGTGAACCCGGAATCCCGACATGTTGAAATGTCGTCCGTGAACAATTTGGAA